>JAILPR010000205.1 GCA_024699355.1 Lachnospiraceae bacterium | reverse complement strand
ACATAAAATGAGCGCTGTAATTCTACTGATATCTTTCTTCATCCGATTCCCCTCAAATGCGACCGTTATCGCAAAATTTGTCCGTTTTCGATCACTTTGATTTTCCTATGTTTTATGGAAACTGTCAATGTTTGCAGCCTCCCTATCCAAGCTCTTTGCGCCCGATATTCCGGTACGTTCCGAAGTACATCGTAAAAAAGCAGGCCGCCCCGCCCAAAAAGTTTGAAATCGGTTCTGCGACAAAAACGCCCAGAACTCCAAGGCCAAACGTCTTCGGTAACAGGAGCGTTAACGGAACCACGATAAAGACCTTGCGAAGAAGCGAGAAAAAAATCGCATGCCGCGCCCGCCCCAATGCCACAAATGTTGATTGTCCGACAAACTGCAGTGACATAAACACAAATCCCGCAAAGTAGATCCGGATCGGTGTGATACCGCTTTCGATCAGCTGCGGATCCGAAGTAAACATCTGTAAAAAACCATGCGGGAAGCACAGGATCAGGATCCACATCAGCACCGTATAGCCGACGCCGACCAGCGCCATAAACCGGATTCCCTGTTTCACGCGCTCCGGCTCCTTTGCACCGTAATTGTAACTGATGACCGGCTGTGCTCCTCCGGTGATCCCGTTGATCGGCAGACCGATCATCTCCCGCACAGAATTGATGATCGTCTGGATCCCGATGTAGAGATCCCCGCCGTAGATCGACAATGTTGCATTGCAGACCGCCTGCACGATGCAGTTGGTTGCCGACATGATAAAGCCTGCAAGCCCAAGGGTGACGATCTCCGGAAGGAGTGTCAGATTGGGGGAAAGCAGATCCCGCGGCATGAGCCTGATCACTGCACTCTTCCCAAACAGAAAATGCAGCACCAGTACAAACGATAAGAACTGTGAGATCACGGAAGCCGCAGCAGCGCCCGTAACACCGAGATTACAGCCAAAGATCAGCAAGGGATCCAGCAGCATATTGATCACGGCCCCGCTGATCATATAGACCATCGCCCGCGATGCATAGCCCTGCAGGTTGATAAAACCGTTCATCCCGGTGCCCATCGTCACAAATACCGTTCCAAGCAGGTAGATCGACAGATACGAGGAAGCATACGGATACGTGGTATCACTGGCTCCGAGCAGATACAGCACCGGATACATGGTACTCTCCAACACCACCATACAGAGAATGCCGATCAACAACTGCATCGTCATGGTCGTCGCCTCGATCTGACGTGCTCTGGCCTCATCCTGCTTTCCTCTGGCAATGGCACACAACGGTGCCCCTCCGGTTGCAAACAGATTGGTAAAGGCCGCGATCAGGGAAATGACCGGAAATGTCACACCCACGCCGGTCAATGCGATCCCATCCTGCGCGCCCGGCATATGCCCTAAGTAAATGCGATCCACCACGTTATATAAGACCTGCACCAGCTGCGCCAGCGTTAACGGCAGCGCCTGTGCCAGGATCAGATAAGCGATGCTTCCTTCTTTAAAATTACCTTTCTGTACCGGTTTTGCACTCATTCTGTACGACCTTACCTCTTCTTTCCGTTCGTTCCTATTTTGCCTTCAGTGTACTCATTTTGGTAGCAAATCGCAATTTTTTAACATTATTGAGCAATAAGTTGAACCGTTTTTAGATAAAACAAACATTGAAACCCGCAGCGTAACAAGGTACTATATAATAGTTCGGCTTTTGAACAACGCGTGATGCTTTTAGAAACGCAAACATAGGGGGAATTATGAAAAAACAGTTATTTGTAGCGATCCCCATCCTGGCGGTCCTGCTTGCCGGATGTGGAAACGCAGTAGATCCGACAACTGAAACGGTTGAGCAGATTTTCTTTGAAGAATTCACTCAAAGTGATGCATTGGAAACGGAAGAATCCGCATCGGTCTCATCCGAGACCACTTCCGCGGAAACGCAAACAGCTTCTTCCGATAATGTCATTGAATTTACACCGATGCAGTTCGACTTATCCACCACCGAAGCTGCGGAAAAAGCAGCCTGGGAAGATTATACGGAAGACATCCGTGCCGAAGTTGACGCCATTGTGACAACTTCCGCTTCCCTGCAGGAAGAGATGACTTACATCGAAGCTCTGGCAACACAGTATGAATCCCTGCGAACCGCAAATATTTCCCAGCAGGCAATGAACGTTGCCTCCCAATGGGCTCATATCGTATGGGATACGGAACTGCAGAGCCTAAAGAGCCGTATCGATACCGCTCTGGATGATGCAACCAAAGCACCGATCCTCGGCGATCTGCAGAAATGGGAAGAAATGAAAGAAGAAGCAGTCGTCCTTGCGATCGGAACACAGGAGGATGGCGGTTCGATCTATCCGATGGAATATCAGATGCAGCTCGAATCCATGACGCGAAAGAAGGCCTATTCGATCGCTTATGCCTATGCCACCGCGATCGGCGAAGCGTTTACACTTCCGCAATGTCCGATGTACGGTGTCTATGTCAACGATGAAGGCACGTCCGAAATCTATGACAGCCTCGCGATCGTTGAGAATTATGCCGGTGAAGCACAGGCCACGATCCGCTTATACAAATTTGCGGATGTCGAAGGCAGTATCACCATGGAGGATGATCACCTGGTCTTCCGCTCCTACGACGGCAATATGACAGGGACCATTACATACAATCGTAATTCGGCACAGCTTATCGTCACCTCCTGCTCTCTGTGTATCCACACGGTCGGAGATACCTACGATTTCTATTCCGCATTCTAGAAAAACTGCAAAGACCACCTCGATTGGCCCGGCAAAGGCCACCTCGATCGGCCCGGCAAAGGCCACCTCGATCGGCCCGGCAAAGGCAGTCCGACAATTTAGAAACAATTTAAAAAAGCGCAGCCAATTTGGCTGCGCTTTGTGTTTCCCTCATAACCCTTTGTACGCATGTTCGCAATGCATTGCGATTCTCCCTGTCTCAACATTCGTTGACATCTTACGCGGTACGATTCTTACTGATCAGGAAATATTTCAGTTCTTTTCTTGCCTTGATCGCCTTGATTAATCCTGCATAAAACTGATCCAGGGACAGACAAATATAATCATTTGCCTTCGGTGTATACCCGAACATTTCCGCATACTTCTTTACCAGTGGGGCATACTTTCTGTTCATTTCATCTGCTGTCATGACGTGCTGTCGCTCCTTCCGATTATTGTGTCTACTTTTGACACATCTTTTGATATATTATCATAGAAAGAGTCAGCAATCCATGTGCAAAATTCACATATTTGCAAAATCACAAAATCTTCACAATTTGCGGATCTGATTGTGACAATGTCGTCCACATCGCACACCGGCTCAGTCCTCAAAATCATCAAGATCCTCCGGCTCGTCAAGATCTCCAAAACCGTCAAGATCATCCAGGTCATCCAGATCGTCCAGTTCATCCAGCAGATCAATTTCCGAGAGTGCATCAAAATCCTCCGGATCGATTCCCTTCTCCTGCAGCTTCTGCATCAGTTCCTCATCCTCCGGATCCACGTCCAGGAAAGAGACGCTATCATCCTCATCCTCTCCAGATGCCTTCTCCATCTCTTTCATCATGAACTCATATTCCAGTGCCCGCTCCACCGCATCGATCTTACCGTCGCGATTGATGTCAAATAAATTTCCCAAAAATCCCTGATCCATATCTCCCATAACTTCTCCTTACTCCCAATACCGCGGTCCGGTATAGGTTCTGTGAAAATAAGCGTCATTCTTCGACAGTTTGGATACCATCCGATACGCCACCAGAAACAGCACGATGACAAAAACCGCAAAATAGCCCTCGCCGTACATCGTCGGCGTCGATGCCAGATAGTCATAAAAGCCATGCACGATGGCCGGGACAAGCACCGCCATCACACGAAGTCTTTTGGACTTCTCCGGATTTCCCAGATAGAACTGCGCGGCAGATAAGCCGTAAAAGGCTCCCATCAGAACACCAAAAGACGCATGCCCCGGGATCGCCGTCACAGCCCGGACAAGGCCGGTTGCAAAGCCGTAGTGAAGCACGTAGCTGATATTTTCCCATAGCGCAAATCCCAGCGATACAAAAACCGAAAATACCACGCCGTCATACTGACAGTTAAATTCCGGATTGCCCCAGCTTCGCCTTTTTAAGAAATAATACTTGGCCGCCTCTTCCACCAGGCCGACCACAACAAAATACAGGATCACATCGTAGATCGGATCCGCGCTGCTGACAAACAGTCCCAGCACCAGTACCCCGAGCCGCTCTGCAAACGCCGCAACAAGCGTCGCCAATACGCCTCCGACAGCCATATTCAGTAACGTCCCCGGACTTTCTTTTTCCAGACGATCCGAGCGATATACTTTCACCATCAAAAAAATGGCCGGGATCACCGCAACAGCGATCAAAAACCAATGATAGGCAAGCAATGGTGCCACCAGATAATAAAACATATGATTCCCTCCTACACTGCCTGCACATCAACCTGCAGGCATCTATGCGTCTCATTATACGGCAAATATGCCCGCACCGCCACCTGCGCCGCGCCGCCACCTGCGCGCGCCACCACCTGCGCTGCGCCGCCACCTGTGCTCGCCACCACCTGCGCGCGCCATAGCAAAAAGCCGGCACAGAGTGTGCCGGCTTCTTGCATAAAGCAACTGCGATTATTTTAGATATACCGTTGTGTTGGCAACCGTCATCACCGTCATCAGCATCGCATTTAAGAATGCCGGTGTCCAGATGTTGCCGCTGCGCTGATAAAGCGCTTTGGAAATGATCGCCGCGATAGCCAGTGTCGGAACCATCGCCACCAGGACGATGCCCGAAAGTGCTGCATTCGGATGTGCCGCAACGCCTGTTGCAAACAGTGTTCCGTACTGACGGATCAGCCATACCAGGATGCCGCCCGCATTCAGTGCCATCGCCAGGAGATATCCTTTGATTCCCTGCAGAGACGCTGTATTGGTATTCACAAAGATCGATGCACTCGAGATCAGATAGAATACGAAGAAGGTCGGGAGGTATTTGAGTACCGCCGGCAGGATATTGGCATCAAAGGTCTTAAAGGCAAAAGTCCAGATTCTGAAATCGGTTTTAAAGATCGCATCGACGATAAAGAGCAGTGCAAAGACGATCACCACCGTTACAAGCGCCGTGCAGAAGCCGGCGAGTGCACTCTTAACCGGTACGCATACACCGTAGGAAGCAAAGGTGCTTCCCTCTTTTGCTTTCATCGCCACAAAGACAACGCCCATCACCAGAAGAGAGATCAGTGCCGCAGCGACGGTCCAGTATGCCACGCTGTTAACGGACGGTGCGGTCCAGAACGCCAGGTTCTGATACATCGGCACCTTGGTCACCAGCGCCAGAAGCAGTCCTGCGCAGATCACCACGCAGCTGCCGATCGTATAGGCTTTTTGGTGTTCCTGTGCCTTGCGTGCAAAAAGTACTCCCGCGATACCGCCAATGGCAAGCAGCAGTGCACCATAGCGCAAAATCGTCAGGCCCGCTCCCGTCGTATCGGCATCCCACAGTGCCTCAAAGAACAATGCCGGAAGCGCAATGGCAAGTAACAAAACGGCAAGCGTTGCAAATCTCTTTCCGGGATCCGTCTGCGCCTCACCCGGTGCAGGGAGCGCCGTTTTGGCCTCTTTGAAGAACGGCAACTGCATCAGCAGCATCGCGATCGGCACGATCGCCACGACAAAACCGATCAGGGCGATCAGTTCAAAGAACTCTTTCCACATCCAGATCTGAGAGGACGCATCCAGTGCTTTGATGCCGCTCTGATAGGATGCAAATGCCGTATTATAAAACTCGATGGCATAGCCTGTGGTCGTCCTGGAAAAATGGTTCCACGGATGTGTCTGCGACGGCTCGTAAATAATACGCTTTCCGCCATCGGACGTGTCATACCAGGTATTTGCCTGCGCGGAGCTCTGCTGCAGGAATGTCAGACCGTCAGGTGTTGCGACATAATCTTTATACCGCACGGTACCGCCGGTCTCTTCCGGATTGTTAAAGAAAAACTCATCATAGTGCGCGGCAACCTTACCCATGATCCTGCCGCCACCGGCTGCATCCGCGACATCTGCCGTAATGCCCAAAAGGCCCGAATACGAGAAGTCGGAACCTTCCGTCAGACCTGCATAGATCTTGCGGATTCCGGTACTTGCCGCATCCTGCTCATCGAGTGCCAGCGCCATGGTCGAACTAAAACCGCCCATAGAGTGTCCCGTCACGCCGATGATGCCGTTACCGGCCTCATCCTTTAAGACATAGGGCTGCTCGTACATGTACTGTACCGCATCATACATCGAATGGATCCAGAAGGTCGACCACAGTCCAAAGAAATCCGTTCCGGTATACACCTCGGAATTCACCTTGGAATGTCCATGATCATACATATCCAGTGCCAGTACCACATACCCTCTGCGGCTTAACTCGATCGCATTGGCATCCTGCATCTCCGCGGAATTCAAATACCCGTGTGTCACGATTACCGTCGGTTTCGGATTTTCTGCCGAAGCATCCTTCGGCAGATACAGCAGTCCCGATAACGTACCGTTTGCAGTGTCAAACGAAATCCTCTTTACGCTGGTCGCAAACACCCCCGTGTTCATGACCATTGCCAGAATGCTCCCCAACAGCATCAGGCAAAGCGCGATACAAAGAACCTTTACTTCCGCTTTCTTTTTCATGAATGTAACCCCCTATGCAATTATCGTTTTCTGAGTTTGATCAGATCCGGTCCCTTTCCACCGAGCATATCCGTCACGCGATCTTTGATGATCGTCGTATAGATCGGATGTGTCAGGATATAAAAATCTTCGTCCTCGATCGCCGTAAATACTCTCATCCCCACAGAGTTGATCGGCATACCGGTCAGGATGACATTCTCCGCACGCTTCTGTCCCGCATAGAAATCCGGACTGGTGTAGTACGGATCGGAATCATCACGATACTGCTCCGGTCTGTGGCGCTCGCAGTGATGTAAATCTGTCTGTACGAATCCCGGACAGTAAACACTCACTTTGATGTTGGCGCCGATCGCCTGCAGGTCATAAGCCGTACTTTCGGAGAGTGCGACCGCCGCATGCTTGGTCGTGTGATATGCCGGCATACCGTTTGAAGTGATCAGACCTGCTACGGATGCGGTGTTGACGATATGACAGGCAGTGCCCTGCTGTAACATGATCGGGATGACCAGCTTCATGAAGTATACATGGCTCATCACATTAATGTGGAAGATCCACTCCCAATCACGTACCGGCAGTTTCCAGACTTCTCCCGGAAGTGCGATACCGGCATTGTTCATTAACAGATCGATCTGACCGTAGGTATCCATGACCTGTTTTACGACCTTCTCAACTTCTTCGTATTTGGTCACATCCGCTTCGATCCCGATGATCTCTCCGCCCTGTGCCTTCACTTCCTCAACCAGTGCCATAACTTCCGCACCTTCGATATCTACTGCCGCGATCTTCATCTTACGCATGCAGGCTTCTTTGACAAATTCTTTGCCGAAGCCGTTTGCTGCGCCTGTGATCAGCGCAACTCTATGTTCAAATTCTTTCATTGCCCGTGCTCCTTCCTCTTATTCATCTGCCAAAAATGTCGAGCCAAGCCCGTTTGCATCAAATACGGCATCTACGATCCGGCCGGAACGATTTGCATCGCCAAGCACGAATACATTGTCAAAGGTGTCATAGAATTCATCCACAAGCTGATTTACCGGACAGACACCAAGTGCGATGACAACCGTGTCTGCTTCCAGTTTGGAAAGCTGACTGGTCACGGTACTCATCAGTGTCACATCTTTCTCACCGATGCTCATCAGACGCTCGCAGGTCTTGATCTGGATGCCCATCTTCTGATAACGCATCATCATATCCACAAGAACGGACTTATACAGACCCTTGCCGACATCTTTCATCATCTCGACCAGCGTTACCTGACATCCCTGATCACCCAGGGTCTCTGCGGTCTCAAGTCCCGTGATACCACCACCGATGACTGCAACCTTACCGCTTGCTTTTGCTCTGCCAAGCAGGATATCTTCCGCGGTAACGACATTGGCACCATCAATGCCCGGGATCTTCGGAATGATCGGTGTACCACCGGTTGCGATAAAGACGCCGACCGGATCGATTGCTTTGACTGCCGCTGCATCCGCTGCACAGGATAACCGTACTTCAATGTTCCGGTCTTTGTTGATCCGCGCGATCAAAGATTCTTTGTATGCGCCGAGTTTTTCCTTTAACAGCGGTCTCTCTGCAACGCAAAGCTGTCCGCCCAGGTGATCTTCTTTTTCAAATAATACCGGTGCAAAGCCTCTCTCACTGAGGGTCAGTGCTGCCTGCATACCTGCCGGGCCACCGCCGATGATTGCAACCTTTCTGCCATTTCCGTTCTTCACAACGTTTGCATACTCTACTTCACGACCGCACTTCGGATTGACCGCACACTTGATGTGTCCGCCTTCACTTAAGCTGCCGAAGCAGTAAAGACATCCGATACACTTATTGATCTCATCCGCTCTGCCGGAAAGGGTCTTCTTTACCCAGTTCGGATCTGCCAGATTCGCACGTCCGAGCGCTACAAAATCACAGACACCGGTCTCCAGCAGTTCTTCCGCAACATCCGGATCTTTGATATTGTTAGCCGCAATGACCGGGATGGACACCGCTTTCTTTACTGCTGTGCCGAGGTGTCTTCTCCAGCCCTGTGCAAAGCTTGCCGGCTCAACGATCGTTGTCGAGGTCTCATAGATACCGCTGCTGACATTGATGACATCGATGCCAAAGCTCTCTAACGTACGTGCGATCTTCACACCGTCTTCGAGTTTCAGACCACCTTCGACAAATTCATCCGCACTGATCCTGACCGAGATAACGAACTTCGGTCCGCACATAAAACGGATTCCGGTGATCATCTCTTCCATGATACGAATCCGATTTTCGAAGCTTCCGCCGTAGCGATCCGTACGCTTATTGGTATACGGAGATAAGAATTCATTTAACAGATAGCCATGTGCTGCATGGAGTTCTACGCCGTCAAAACCTGCGATCTTTGCAAATACCGCACCGCGGATAAATGCTTTGACCAGATCCTGTACCTCATCTGTGGTCAGCTCTCTGGGCATCTCCTGGGTTACTTTACACATCACAGGGCTCGGTGCAACGATCTGTCTGCCACCGATCATCGAAGACTTGTTTTCACGACCCGGATGCTGTAACTGTAAAAAGATCTTCGTGCCGTATTTGTGGACACGCTCAGCCAGTCTCTCCAGGTGCGGGATCTGTCCCATCTCATAAGCACCCAGCTGGTTCGGGATCGCCGTACCGTATACCGGTTCCACACGACAGATCTCCGTGATGATCAGGCCCACGCCGCCTTTGGCACGTTCCTCGTAGTAACGGATGATGTGCTCATTTGCTTCGCCGTTCTGTTGTGCAAGAGACACACCCATTGCCGGCATGACCACGCGATTCTTCAGATTCAAAGAACCGATCCGCCCCCGCATTGCAATTTTTTCATACGCCATATGCATACCTCTTTCCACACTGCCTGTTTTCTCATCATCTGTGCATCTGCAGTGTTCGGTGCACAGACATCCATAAGAAAATTATAAAAAACGAACGCCGGAAAAAGATACAGATGCGCGGCATAAAAAAAGGCACCCTCTATTGTGCGCGGTGCACAATGGGCGCTATAATAGGATCTATGGAGACGCAAAACAACTATCTGCGTGAGCTGCTCACTTCCAGCTACGACGCAACCATCAAAGAAAACCAAATTCAGATCTCGCCGGAGATGCTCGAAAGTTATGTCCGTGACATGGCACAGCTTTTGGCCAGCGAACAGCAAAAAGATTCCGTGGGTGAAGCCACCTATGAGGATACCTATCGCAGTGTTTTTCCACCCCTCTATGAGAATGAGGATTTCCACGAACTGGTGGAAAAAACGGCGCGCTTTTTGGATCGCTCGATCGTGCTGATCGACCTGGGATTCCATGTGATCGACTACTCCCGTCAGATCAAGGTCACCGATGCACTCTGGATCGAAAATGTCCGCCGCGGCTATTGCACCTATGAGTTCATCAAAGCCATGAACGAGATGCTCCCGAACGAAAAATTGCCGAAGACGTCAGAGGCGTTCTTCGTTACCTGCCCGATCTCGGATGAAGTCAAGCTTTGCAGCCTGTTATTTTACAAAAAGCATCCCATCGGCTACATGATCCTGCTCGATAACAAACGCGGTATCCAGCCGTATCACCAGCAGTTTCTGCCGCGGATCAGTAAAAAACTTGCCAAAGCCCTGCGCTTTCATGAGGAATACAGTGACTTATTCTTAAGCGCCTCGACCGAGATCCTGACCAATCTCTTAAACGGGAACACGATCGAAGAAGGAGAGGCGATGCTGCTCTCCAAAACGCTGCAGATGCCGGGCGCACTGAAGATGTTTCTCTTCCGCGGACGCTTTAATACCTTGCATGATGTCTCGTATCTGCGAAACCAGCTGCATGACTTTCGGGAACCGTTGCACGTCTTTGTCTATCACAACTATGTCATTGCCTTTATCCATGCGGCGGATGAGACGGCACTGATGCAGGAACTGCAGGACTCTCCGCTTACGGAGCAGATCTATGATGTGGCAGGCAGCAATGTCTTTCATGACTTAAGCGACATCCCGCGGCAGTACCGTCTGGCACGTACCTCGTTTTCGCTGGCGGCAAAACTGGGCAGAAAAGAGATCCTGCATGACTGGAGTGATTATGAATTTTTCCATATTTTAAATGAGTGTCCGGATCGCGAAAAACTGCGTGATTATCTGCACCCCGCCCTCCTGATCCTCATCGACTATGATGCGCAAAAAGACGGTCAGCTATTGCACACGTTAAAAAGTTATCTGCGCTGCGGTCTGCGTGTCAAAGACACTGCTGCGGACCTCTTTGTCCACCGCAACACCTTAACCTACCGTCTCAAAAAGATCACGGAACTGACCGGCATCGATTTCGAAGATATCACTGAGATCGCACGCCTCTTTCGTTCGATTCAGATCCTGGAATTTCTGGGATGACAAAACCGGAGTAGCCACCCGCTACTCCGGTTTTGAATGTCGCAGCTCTTGCTGCGGTTGCTCATTGCATCCTGCATGCGTCTTACTTACGCACGCTGCTCCAGACATCCATCGAGGATAACGGATGACCTTCAAAATCAAAGAACGCCTGATTGTCCCACGAGGAGCCGCCATAATAAAGGCCCGCATCCTCCGGATCATAATCGGACGCATAACTGCTCGCCCAGCCGCTGCCATACTGCTCCCAAACAGCGCTTAGATCTTCATCGCCATCGCCCACCGGGATCCAGGCGCCTTCCCAGTAAAAGACCCCGCTTGCACCGGCAGCACTTGCCGTGGCGATTACCTCCCGGATCATCTTTGCCTGTCCCTGCTCGCTGGCCGGATACCCTTCTACCGGCTCTTGCTCCGCAACGGAATTGG
>JAILPR010000046.1 GCA_024699355.1 Lachnospiraceae bacterium | reverse complement strand
CGGAGAGTCATTGACCATGAAGTACATGGCGATGGTCGGCTCGGAAATCTTCTGGAACGGGATCGGATCGACATGTTCCGGAGAGCAAAGCGTGTCACCGATGTGGAGATCCGCAATACCGGAAATCGCAACGATGGAGCCGATGCCGGCTTCCTGAACTTCTACCTTGGCAAGACCGTTGAACTCATAGAGTTTACTGATCTTGACTTTCTTCTGTTTCTCAGGATCGTGATGATTGCAAAGCACGACTTCCTGATTGACTTTGATGACACCGTTATCGACCTTACCGACACCGATACGGCCGACATATTCATTATAATCGATGGTACTGATCAGCACCTGTGTGCCTGCATCCGGATCACCTTCCGGCGCCGGGATATGATCGATGATCGCATCAAAGAGCGGCGTCATATCTTTTCCCTTGACCGTCAGATTTGCGGTGGCGGTACCTTTCTTTGCGGAAGCAAAGATAAACGGAGAGTCCAGCTGTGCATCGGTAGCATTTAAATCCATAAACAGCTCGAGAACTTCTTCCTCGACATCTTCGGGACGTGCTTCCGGACGGTCGCACTTATTGACACAAACAACGACCGGCAACTCTAATTCCAGAGCCTTACGCAGGACGAAACGGGTCTGCGGCATCGGACCTTCGAAGGCATCAACGACCAGGATGACACCGTTGACCATCTTCAGAACACGTTCTACTTCGCCACCAAAGTCCGCATGTCCCGGAGTATCAATGATATTGATCTTGGTATTTTTGTACATGACAGCGGTATTCTTGGACAGGATCGTGATACCACGCTCTTTTTCGATATCGTTCGAGTCCATGACACGCTCAGCGACTTCCTGATTCTCACGGAAGACACCGCTTTGCTTGAGCAGCTCATCGACCAGTGTTGTTTTACCGTGATCGACGTGAGCGATAATGGCAACGTTACGAACATCTTCTCTGACTTGTTTCATTTTTTTAACCTCTTAAATCTTATAAACGCGACAAATTCAAACTTTGTCATTATAGCACTACGGATTCTGTGATGCAATAGAAGGCGAAATCGGCATTGCTTTTTTTGATTTTCTGTGATACTATTCATTCGCTTCTCTGATTTTTGCTTAAGGAATAAGGAGACAATCGTTATGAATAAAGGAAAGGTGATCATCTACACGGGAGAGGGACACGGGAAATCCTCCGCGGGCCTTGGCTGTGCCGTACAGAAAGCGGCAAAGGGCGAGCATGTAGTGATCATTCAGTTCTTAAAAGGCAAAGGGGTCTGCGAGACGGAGTTTATCAAGAACCTGGAGCCGGAGATCAGGATCTTTCGATTTGAAAAGAGTGATCGCGATTTTAATATGCTCTCTTCGGAACAGCAGGAAGAAGAGCTGATGAATATCCGGAACGGCTTTGGCTATGCACGCAAGATCATGTCGACCGGAGAGTGTAATCTTCTGGTGCTCGATGAAGTTCTGGGCCTGGTGGATACACAGATCATCTCCGCAGAGGATCTGGCGGCGCTGATCGAGAACAAGCCGGAAGAGATGGATCTGATCCTGACCGGGATCACCGCACATGATGAGATCTGCAAAATGGCGGATGAGGTCAACCGGATCGAGCCGGTGACGTACGAGTAGGATCTCACAGGGCAGGCAGCCCTGCGGAATTCGCAGATGGCTGTGCAGCACACAGTGTGTGGGATTCGCAGATGGCTGTGCAGCACACAGTGTGTGGAATTCATTGCAAATAATGCGCTTGTTGAAACGCAGGCGTTGACACTGCTTTTTTGCGGTGCTATATTCTTTGTTAGATAGAGGTTGCGTAAATGATCAGTATCATTTCGGATGTGACAGACACAGACGAAGAAATGAGAAAGGGATTTACGCCGAAGGAGTGGATGTTCTGAAAGTCCATATCCTGGGCATACATCGAAAAGGTGTATGACTGTCATCGTCAGATGGGGAGCTATCAAAAGCAGGCTATTTTTAGGCTACCCATAGATACGTGGGTAGCCTTTTTTAGTACACAGGTTTCAAGATCAAAGGAGAGAAAACATGGCAGTATTCAAGGGCGCCGGAGTAGCAATCGCCACTCCGTTCAACGCAGATTTCAGTGTGAACTATGATGAGTTTGAAAAACTGATCGAGCAGCAGATCGCAGGCGGTACCGATGCGATCATCGTGATGGGGACGACGGGCGAAGCCGCAACCTTAAGTCACGAGGAGCATCTGGACGCGATCAAATTTTGTGCAGAGGTCGTAAAGAAGCGTATCCCGGTCGTTGCGGGAACCGGCTCGAACTGCACCGAAACCGCTGTCTATTTATCACAGGAAGCTGAGAAGTACGGCGTGGATGCAGTGCTTCAGGTCAGCCCGTATTATAACAAAGCGACTCAGGAAGGCTTATATCAGCACTTTAAGAGTGTTGCCGATGCGATTAACATTCCGGTGATCCTCTACAACGTACCGTCGAGAACCGGTTGCAACATCCTGCCGGAGACGATCGTTCGTCTGTGCAGCACCGTTGACAATGTTGTCGGTGTCAAGGAAGCAAGCGGTAATATCTCGCAGATCGCAAAGCTGATGAGCCTTGCGGACGGCAAAGTGGATCTGTATTCCGGAAACGATGATCAGATCGTGCCGATCCTTTCCCTTGGCGGACTGGGTGTTATTTCCGTATTATCCAATGTTGCGCCGAAGCAGACACATGACATCTGCCAGCTCTACTTTGACGGCAAGGTAGCAGAAGCCGCAGCACTGCAGTTAAAAGCGATCAACCTGGTCGATGCACTGTTCTGTGAAGTCAATCCGATCCCGGTAAAGAAGGCGCTTGAACTGATCGGCATCAATGCAGGACCGCTCCGTCTGCCGCTGACAGAACTGACGGCGGCGCACACAGAGATGCTGCGCAAGGCAATGGTAGAATTCGGACTTCCGGTAGTGAAGTAATTTGGGAGGAATTATGACAAACGTAATTATGCATGGCTGTAACGGCAAGATGGGCAGGACGATCACCGCACTGGTGGAGCAGGATCCGGAGGTGACGATCGTTGCCGGCGTGGATGCGTTCAATCAGACGTCGGATACCTATCCGGTCTATGCATCTTTGGCAGAGGTCAAAGAGCAGGCGGATGCAGTCATTGATTTCAGTAATGCCGCAGCGGTGGATGCGCTGATCGACTGGTGCGTGGCAAAGCAGGTGCCGTGCGTTCTTTGCACGACCGGCTTATCCGAGGCGCAACTGCAGAAGGTAAAGGAAGCATCCGGGAAGGTTGCAATCCTGCGCTCCGCCAATATGTCGCTTGGCGTCAATCTCCTGTTAAAGCTGCTCAAGGAGGCTGCCGCAACGCTTTCTCCGGCAGGCTTTGATATTGAGATCGTCGAAAAACATCACAACTTGAAAGTTGATGCGCCCAGCGGAACGGCGATCGCACTCGCCGATTCCATCAACGAGGCGATGGATGAGCAGTTCCACTATGTCTATGACCGCTCTTCTTACCGTCAGAAGAGAGACCCGAAAGAGATCGGCATTTCTGCGGTACGCGGCGGTACGATCGTCGGCGATCATGATGTGATCTTTGCAGGAGAAGATGAAGTGGTGACCTTCTCTCACAGAGCATACTCGAAAGCAATTTTTGGAAAAGGCGCGATTTCCGCGGCCAGATTCCTTGCCGGAAAAGGCGCGGGAATGTACGATATGGCAGATGTGATCGGTTCCTGATGTTACGGTTGGTGTAATCCCAAATTACACCAACCTTTTTTTTACGAAACTTTTCGTGTTATGATAGCATCAGAAGATAAGAGGGGGAACACGATGGAAACGACAGAACTGAATCTGCTAAAGAGCCTGGCAAAGCAATATCCGACGATCTCATCGGCCTGCACGGAAATCATCAACCTGCAGTCGATCCTGAACCTGCCCAAGGGCACGGAACATTTCATGACGGATATCCACGGGGCCTACGAGCAGTTTGATCACATCCTGCGCAACGGCTCCGGCTCTGTGAAGCGTAAGATCAACGAAGAATTCGGCAACTCCATGATCGAGCGGGAGAAAAAATCGCTCGCGACACTCATCTATTATCCGAAGGAAAAGCTGGACCTCATCCGCCAGGAAGAGGACAATCTCGAGGACTGGTACAAGATCACGCTGCACCGTCTGGTTCAGATCACCAAACGTGCCTCCTCGAAGTACACCAGGTCCAAGGTCAGAAAGGCCCTGCCGAAAGATTTTGCCTACATCATCGAAGAGCTGATCACGGAGAAGGCAGAGCTCTTAGACAAAGAAGCATATTATAATGAAATCATCCACACGATCATTCGCCTCGGGAGAGCGCCGGAATTTATCATCGCGCTCAGCAATCTCATCCAGCGCCTGATCGTGGATCATCTGCATATCATCGGCGATATCTTTGACAGAGGTCCGGATCCGGATATCATCATGGATACGCTCTGCGATTATCACTCTGTCGATGTGCAATGGGGCAACCATGACATCGTCTGGATGGGCGCAGCTGCGGGTGAGGCGGCCTGCATCTGTAACGTGATCCGGATCGCGTCCCGCTACGGTAATCTTTCGACCCTCGAAGAGGGCTACGGGATCAATCTGGTGCCGTTAGTATCCTTCGCACTTGAGACCTACACCGGCGTCAACTGCGATACCTTCGGGATCAAATACGATGCCGGCTACAATGTGCGCGACCTGGAGATCGATCAAAAGATCCACAAGGCCATTACGATCCTGCAGTTTAAACTGGAAGGACAGATCATCAAGGCACATCCGGAATTTCAGATGGAAGAGCGGATGCTGCTGCATAGGATCAACTACGAGACGGGGTGCGTGACCGTGGAAGGCAAGGACTATCCGATGTGCGACCTTGAGTTCCCCACGATCGATCCGGCAGATCCGTATGCCTTGACGGAAGAGGAAGAGGAGCTGATCTGTCGTTTGCAAAAATCCTTCCGCATGAGCGAAAAGCTCCAGCGCCACGTACGGTTTCTCTTCGCCAAAGGCGGCTTATATAAAGTGTTTAACTCCAACCTCCTCTATCACGGCTGTGTGCCGATGGATGAAAACGGCGAATTCTTAACGATGCGCCTCGGAGAAAAAGAGTATGCGGGCAGGAAACTCTTTGACATGCTCGAGCACTATGCGCGCCGCGGCTACTATGCACCGGAAGGATCGCAGGAGAGAGCACTTGGCTGCACCATGATGTGGTATCTGTGGACCGGAGAGAAGTCTCCGATCTTCGGCAAACACAAGATGGCCACATTTGAACGGTATTTTATTAAAGAGGAAGAGACACATATCGAACGCAAAAATGCGTATTACAGACGCCTCGATGATGAAGAGACGATCAATCGGATCCTGCGGGAGTTTGATTTATCGCCCGAGAGCAGCCACATCATCAACGGACATGTGCCGGTAGAGGCAAAGAAAGGCGAGTCGCCGGTACATTGCGGCGGGAAGCTTTTTATCATCGACGGAGGATTCTCCAAAGCATATCAGGGAAAGACAGGTATCGCCGGCTATACGCTGGTCAGCAATTCCTACGGTCTGCGCCTTGTCGCGCATGAGCCGTTTGAATCCAAGGAAGATGCGATCCGATCCGAGACGGATGTCGTTTCCGACGTGGTGGTCGTTGAGACCCAGAGCGCGCGACTGCGCGTTGCGGATACGGACATCGGTGCGGAGATTCAGGTTCGCATCGGCGAACTGGAAGAATTGCTGCGCGCATACCGAGATGGCATCTTGGTGGAAGCAGAGGCCTGATAGGGAAACAAATGCAATTCAGACCATGTATCGACATTCATAACGGGAAAGTAAAACAGATCGTTGGCAGCTCTCTGCGCGATCAGGGAGATCAGGCAAAAGATAACTTCGTCGCGGCGCATGATGCGGCATATTATGCGACGCTCTACCGCGAAGAGCACTTACAGGGCGGGCATGTGATCCTCTTAAATGCAGCCGACAGCCCGTATTATTTAGAGACCCGCAGACAGGCGATGAGCGCACTGGCTGCCTATCCGGGCGGCTTGCAGGTCGGCGGCGGGATCACAGCGGAAAATGCGACGGAGTACATGAGAGCCGGCGCCTCACACGTGATCGTCTCCAGCTACGTCTTTAAGGGCGGACATGTCCTGCAGAACCGCTTAAATGCGCTGGTGAAAGAAGTGGGTAAAGAGCACATCGTCCTGGACTTAAGCTGCAGAAAGAGCGGTGACTTCTATTATATTGTGACAGACCGCTGGCAGACAATGACTCAGATCCCGGTCATCCCGGAGACACTGGAAGAGCTGGCGGCATACTGTGACGAATTTCTGATCCACGCGGTAGATGTGGAGGGAAAGAATGGCGGCATCGAACTGCCGCTCATCGAACTCTTATCCGGATGGAACCGCCTGCCCATCACGTATGCCGGCGGCGTTCATAATATGGAAGATCTGGCGCTTCTCAAAAAAGCGGGAGAAGATAAGATCGGTGTGACGATCGGTACCGCACTCGAACTCTTTGGCGGTACGATGAAACTGCAGGATGTGATCAACGCCTGCAGAGCGTAGGTCCGGCCCTGCGACCGGCAGAGCACACGCCCCAGTCTGCGGCGCAGACCGGCAGCAGAGCACAGGCTCCACAGTTATCTGAACACAAAAAAGTGGCTAACACCTAGGTGTTAGCCACTCTTTTTTAATCTTCGACAATACTGCAAAGTCTCAAATAAAATGTTACAGATAAATCCCCGAATCCCCGTTGAATTACAAATAATATTTATATTTAAGAAAAGGCACAATTGTTATTGATTAAAGATTGTTGAGTTTTACAGCTTTGTTACGTTAACAGCCTGCGGGCCCTTAGCGCCATCAACTACTTCGTACTCAACCTGAGCGCCTTCTTCAAGAGACTTGAAGCCTTCCATGTTCAGGCCTGTGTAATGTACGAATACATCGTGACCAGCTTCATCAGAGATGAAACCATAGCCCTTCTGGTTGTTGAACCACTTAACTGTACCTTTGTTCATGATACTACCTCCAAAAAAATTAAAAAATGTCCGTTGCACTATCGCAACATAAAAAGAATAGCATGAATTGTTTGAAAAGTAAAGTCAATAAACAATCTCCGTAAAGAAAAAATCAAACCCGCAGATTATTTGTTAAGACGCTTAAATACGAGATCGTAGCCGTCTGCACCGTAGCTGAGGGAACGCTTTACACGACTGATCGTCGCGGTGGATGCACCGGTCTTGTGAGCGATGTCCTGATAGGTCTTATCTTCCCGCAGCATCGAAGCCACTTCGAAACGCTGGGAGAGGGATAATAATTCGTTGATCGTGCATAAATCCTCAAAGAAATCGTAGCACTCATCACGGCTCTGTAAGGTTAAAATTGCGTCAAATAAAGAATCAACTGCGTCTGTTTTAAGTTTCTGGTTCATAGGACCCTCCTGAATTTTTGCAAAATTATAAACAATTCACTTTCATGTGATAATAATCTACGTATTTAAAACATTCACATTTTAGCACTTTAGCGCGTGATAGTAAAGCGCTGTTTCCTTCGAAACTTCCGAAAGAAGAACGGGTACTTTCGTGCTTGCTATGTAGTATTGAAAACTATATAATGATAATGCAGGTTTGTGGAGACGCACGATGCGCGCCTTCCTAAAGCACAGCGACTATTGAAAACAGACAGGACAATCGAAATGAACATTGATACCCATGATTTGCTGCACAGCATCATGACCAATCTGGATCAATTGAATTATATCAAGCCGGAAGAAGTGCCGAACATCGATCTGTACATGGATCAGGTGACGACCTTCATGGATGAAAAACTCCGCAGTGTGACGCGTAATCCGGAAGATGACAAGATCATGACCAAGACCATGATCAACAACTACGCGAAGAACAAACTGATCCCGGCACCGGATCGCAAAAAATATACCAAAGAGCACATGCTGCTGCTGATCTTTATCTACTATTTCAAGGGCATCATGTCGATCGGCGATATCCAGACGCTACTCGATCCTCTGACGGAGAAATATTTCTCGGGTAGCGGCAAAGAAGCGATCAACTTAGAGACCATTTATCGCGAAGTCTTCAGCCTCGAAAACGAGAGCGTGGAGTTTATGAAACGCGATGTGATCAAGAAGTTCCATATGTCCCAAAAGACGTTTTCGGACGTGGCGGACAAGGACAAAGAATTTTTACAACTGTACTCTTTTATCTGCACACTTGCATTTGACGTCTATGTAAAGAAGCTGATGATCGAAAAGATGATCGACAGCATGCGTGAGATGCAGGAGAAGCGTGATACACAGCAGGAGAAAAAGAGCGAGAAAGCAGGCCAGAAAAAATGAAGCGGAAACTGTTTTCCAAACGAGAGCGCACGGTTTTGACGGGTGCATGGGTGTTGATCATCGGACTCAACATCCTTGCAGTCTTCTCCCGTGCCTTTTCTGATTGGCACAGAACTTTCATCTTTCCGATCATCGGTACCTGTTATGCCGGATTGACCAATCTGGCATTTTTTTCTGTCGGGGAGTGGATGATCCTGGCGGGAGTGCTGCTGGTCATCGGCGCAGTGCTTGCCCTGGTGCTGCTTCCGATCTGCAAAGGCGCCGCACGCAAAGCCGCCGCACGCACAGAAGATGGCGCGCAGGCAGATTCTTCTGCGCGCGCAGATCGCTGCGCCGACCGGTGCAGGCGCTATCTGCGATGTTTCTTTCGGATCCTGACGATCGTCAGCTTCATCATGACCATCAACTGTTACATCCTCTATCACACGACCTCTTTCCACGAACTTTATATTACCGGCGGACAGACCAGGGAATATACCCTGGAGGAACTGGTCACCTTGCGGGACTTTGTGATCACCAACGCCAACGAACTTTCCGTACAGATGCAGCGGGACGAGGATGGCAACGTTGTGTATGACGGTGACATTGTGGAACAGGCCGGAGTAGAGATGCGGACCATGGGCGAGACCTATCCCCTCCTGCAGGGGTATTATCCGCGGGCGAAGCAGTTTTTCTTTTCCGCATTCTTCAGCCAGCAGTCGATGATGGGATATTATTTTCCGTTTTCAATGGAAGCCAATTATAATGCGCTGATGTACATCACCAACAAGCCGGCGACCATCTGTCATGAACTTTCACACCTCAAAGGCTTTATCTATGAAGATGATGCGAATCTGATCGGGTATCTGGCCTGCATTCAGAGTGAGGATCCCTTCTTTCGGTACAGCGGTTATTTAAGCGTGCTGACCTATCTGAACAATTCGTTATACGAATCGGTGGGCGAGGACCGCGAGACCTACCTGACCTATCTGCAACCCAATGACCTGGTCAAAGCAGATCGGATCTTCCTAACGGAAGAAGTGAAGGAAGAGATCGAGAAGGAGGCAGTGGTCGATTCCGAAACGCTGACCGAGATGTCGCAGACGTTCCTGGATACCAATCAAAAGGTGCAGGGGATCGAGCAGGGCATTCAGGTGTACGGAGAAGTCGTGGAGCGGCTTTTGGAATACTATGATGGAATTTTGTATTAGAAAATGGCGGAAATATCGGCTCTTTACAGATACTGAAATTTTTTTCGGAAAAGTTGTTGACATTGTCTGAAAGCAAATGTAAAATAGCACTTGTCGGTTCGCAGAAGTGGCGGAATTGGCAGACGCGCAGGCTTCAGGTGCCTGTTGTAGCAATACAGTGAGGGTTCAAGTCCCTTCTTCTGCATCAAAAACCCCGTGAGATTTTTCTCACGGGGTTTTTTGCTGCACAAGAGACCCTTGAACCCTGGGTTCAAGATCTTTAAATTGACAAACAAGCACGCTTTTGTAGATAAATTTTCTACAATTTTATAGAGACACCCCGAAATTGTATGGTATACTTAACTTAAGTTTCAAAAGTTACAAAAAAGATCGAAATTTCGGTCGAAAGGGGGCTTTATGGGCACGCTTGCGGAGGAATTACAAGAAGAACTGACGGTCCAATACATGACGTTTGATGTCGGTGGATACGAAATCCAAATCTCAGAATCGGTCATCGTAACCTGGGTGATCATGTTGATCCTGGTTTTGATTTCTATTTTTTTGACCAGAAATCTGAAAGTCAACAATATATCCAAACGACAGGCGGTCGCGGAACTGTTGGTGACCAAATGCGAATCGTTTGTGACCGGGATGATCGGGGAAGAAGGCAAAGCCTATGTACCGTATCTGATGACGGTGCTGATCTACATCGGCCTCTCGAACATGATCGGAATGTTTGATATGAAACTGTTCGGCGCGGCATTAAAGCCACCGACGAAGGACTTAAACGTCACGGCAGCGCTGGCATTGATGAGTATCATCCTGATCCAGTATGCGAGCATTCACAAACGGGGCGTTGGCGGATGGCTCAAGAGCTTTTCCCAGCCGGTGGCGATCGTGACACCGATCAACATCTTAGAACTGGTGATCAGACCGCTTTCCCTGTGCCTTCGACTGTTTGGTAACATTCTGGGTGCATTTACGATCATGGAACTGATCAAGATGGCGATGCCGGTTGGCCTGCCTGCCATTTTCAGTTTGTATTTTGATCTGTTTGACGGCGCGATCCAGGCATACATTTTCGTATTCCTGACGAGCCTGTTTATCAAAGAAGCCATTGAAACGGAAGAGTAGACAAAGATTTTTTAAATAAAGGAGAAAACTTATGGTAGCAATCGGAGCAGGAATCGCAGCATTAACAGGAATCGGCGCAGGTATCGGTATCGGTATCGCAACGGGCAAGGCAACAGAGGCGGTAGCGAGACAGCCGGAAGCATCCGGTAAGATCACGACAACGCTTCTTCTGGGTGGCGCACTTGCAGAGGCAACCGCCATCTACGGTCTGCTGATCGGTATTATGTGTATTTTCTTTTTGTAAGATCGTCGGGGTATTGAGATCAATGTATGAGGACACGCAGGGGAAGGGCGATGACCTCGGGGTGAATCGGAGGAGACTTCATGTTACAACTGAATTGGAACATATTATGGACAGTGATTAATTTATTAATCCTATTCGTTTTGATGAAGAAATTTTTATTTGGTCCGGTCAATAAGATCATTGCAGAGCGCCAGGCGCAGGCTGATGCCATGCTCAAAGATGCGGAAGAAGCAAAGAGCAAAGCACAGGAGAGCCGGGTAAAACTGGATGAAGAGTTAAAGCATATCGAAACCGCCAAATCCGAAGCGGTCAGCGAAGCGCGCAAGAGCGCAGGTGCGGAGTACCAGAAGATCGTGGATCAGGCCAATGCGGATGCCAGAGAAATCCTGGCGGATGCACAGAAAGATGCAGAGTATGAGAAGCTCAAGATCATTCGCAGCGCCGAAGGCGAGATCGCGGATATGATCATGGAAGCTGCGGGACGCCTCTCCGGATTAAAGGGCAACAAGGCAGACGGCGCGGATCTGTATGAGGAGTTTTTGGATAAGGCAGGTGACGAGGTTGACGAGAGTTGAGGAATACAGTAAGCATGCGCAGGGCCTGAATGTACCGATCGATGCATTACAGCAGGCGGCGGACATTTTTGACGATGTCCCGGAGATCGTGCCGGATCTGAATGATCCGACCGTATCGTTAGAGCGCAAATACAGTATCATAGATCATATTTTCCCGGAGCAGACCAGGATCATCCTGCGAATCTTATGCGAGAGAGGGGAACTGAACCTGTTTCCGGAGATCGTGGAACAGGTCATTCGGAATCAGTCCACGGAGTTTACACCGCTGCGGGCCAGCCTGTTGTATGTGAAGGCACCGACCGAGGAACAGCTCGATCGTATCCGCAAGTTCCTTTCGGACAAGCATGGACACCGGGAGATCGATCTGCAGTTAAAGAAGGATGAGAGCCTCTCAAACGGCTTTATCCTGCGTGTCGGTAACGAAGAATATGACTGGAGTACCAGAGGACGCCTTGAGCAGCTGAAGAATAAGATGCTCGGCGCCAATGAGCAGTTGGAGCAGGCAAAGGATCTGTCCACACAGGGGATCATTTCGATCCTGCGCAGCGAGATCGATGACTTTGCACTGCGTGCGGAAAAATCGGAAATCGGTATCGTGAAGTGGATCGGCGATGGTATCGCGATCGTCGACGGTATCGATCATGCGGAATACGGCGAGGTCGTCCAGTTCGACTGCGGGATCCGCGGCATGGTCATGGACATCAGAAAAAGTGACATCGGTGTCATCCTGTTCGGGCCCGATACGGATATCCGGGAAGGGGCACGTGTCGTACGTACGGGCAAAATGGCCGGCGTGCCGGTCGGAGACCGCTTTTGCGGTCGTGTCGTCGATGCGCTTGGTGCGCCGATCGATGACAAGGGCTCCATTCGTGCGGACGGTTATCGTCCCATCGAGTCTCCGGCACCGAGTATCGTAGACCGTAAGTCGGTCAGCGTACCGATGGAGACCGGTATCTTATCGATCGATTCCATGTTCCCGATCGGACGCGGACAGCGTGAGCTGATCATCGGCGATCGTCAGACCGGCAAGACCAGTATCGCGATGGATACCATCATCAATCAGCGTGGCAAAGATACGATCTGTATCTATGTGGCGATCGGACAGAAAGCATCGACCATAGCCAAACTGGTGGGAACGTTGGAGAGAGAAAAAGCGCTGGATTATACGATCGTCGTTGCGGCGATGGCATCCGATCCGGCACCGCTTCAGTATATCGCACCGTATTCCGGTACGGCGCTGGCAGAGTACTTTATGTATCAGGGAAAAGATGTCCTGATCATTTATGATGACTTATCCAAGCATGCAGTGGCTTATCGTGCGATTTCCCTGCTGCTGGAGAGACCGCCGGGGCGTGAAGCTTTCCCGGGTGATGTTTTTTATCTGCACTCGAGACTGCTCGAGAGATCGAGCCGTTTGACGCCGGAGGCAGGTGGCGGATCGCTGACGGCGCTGCCGATCATCGAAACGCAGGCCGGCGATGTTTCCGCTTATATTCCGACCAACGTCATTTCCATTACGGATGGTCAGATTTTCTTAGAGAGTAACTTATTCTTCGCAGGACAGCGTCCGGCGGTCAATGTCGGTCTTTCCGTATCCCGTGTCGGCGGTGCGGCGCAGACCAAAGCGATGAAGAAAGCATCGGGCAGTATCCGTATCGACCTGGCACAGTACAGGGAGATGGAGGTCTTTACCCAGTTCTCGTCAGATCTGGATGAAGAGACCAAGGCGCAGTTATCCTACGGTGCGTCTCTGATGGAACTGTTAAAACAGCCCGTTGCGCACCCGATGTCCATGGAGATGCAGGTGCTCACGCTGGTAGCGGCAGGCGCAAAGGTATTTACCGGCATTCCGGTATCCGAAGTAAAGCCGTTCCAGGCAAGGCTGCTTAAGCATTTCGAGATGGAACACGCAGACCTCATCGGACAGATCCGGATGCTGCGTGATCTGCCGGGTGAACTGCGAGATGAGATCGTTCAGGTCGCCAAAGATTTTGCGGAATCAGAGCGCAGGTGAAATAAGAACAGGTAACAGGAGAAACCGTGGCTGGTGCAATTGAGATCAAAAACAGAATAAAGAGCATTCAGGACACGATGAAGATCACGCGGGCGATGTACATGATCTCGTCAAACAAGTTGCAGAAAGCGAAGACTTCGCTTCAGGCAACGGAGCCGTTTTTCTACGGCATTCAGATGCAGATCGCGCGCCTGCTTCGGCACATTCCGGAATTTGAGCATTTGTATTTTGACAATCGGCCCAAAGACCTGCAGGAAACCGAAAAACGTCAGGGCTTTCTGGTCGTTACGGCGGATAAAGGTCTGGCCGGTGCTTATAATCACAATGTCTTAAAGGCAGCGGAAGAGATGTTTCGAAAGTCATCGAACCCGACGATGTATGTCATCGGGCAGCTCGGCTATCACTACTTTGATGCGCACAACATTCCGATCGAAGAGGAATTTCACTATACGGCGCAGAATCCGACGATGCACCGGGCGCGTACGATCGCGGACAGGCTTGTGGATGCGTATCACAACGAACAGCTCGATGAGATCTATATGATCTACACGCGGATGGTCAACGGGATGGCGGAAGAAGTCGTGATCGAAAAACTGTTGCCGCTCGAGCGCAAGGACTTTACCACGGACATCCCCAAAGAGATGCTTGCCGGGATGCCGCAGGAGCAGTTCAACTATTATCCGTCCCCGGAAAAACTGCTCGACCGTATGGTGCCCAATTACATTACGGGCTTTGTCTACGGTGCGCTCATCGAGTCGTACTCGTGTGAACAAAATGCCAGAATGTCGGCCATGAAAGCAGCAACGGACAATGCAACCGATATGCTCTCGCAGTTGTCTGTAGAATACAACCGTGTCAGACAGGCCTCGATCACGCAGGAGATCACAGAGGTCGTAGGAGGTGCGAAAGCGCTTCGGAGGAAGAAGAATGATTAAAGGAAAGATCGTACAGGTTTCCGGACCTGTCGTAGATGTACTGTTTCAGGATCTGAATCTGCCAAGGATCAGAGATGCACTGACAGTAGAACATAACGGACGCAAATACGTCATGGAGGTACAGCAGCATATCGGTGATGAGACGGTGCGCTGCATCATGCTTTCCCCGAGTGAGGGCCTGCAGAGAGATCTGGAAGTCACCGCAACGGGATCCTGCATCAAGGTGCCGGTCGGGGAAAAGACGCTTGGCCGACTCTTTAACGTGCTGGGCGATACGCTGGATGGCGGAGAGAATCTGCACGGAGAAGAGCATTGGGAGATCCATCGTAATCCGCCGAAATTCTCGGAGCAAAGTCCGGTCGTAGAGGTCCTCGAGACGGGGATCAAGGTCATCGATCTGCTTGCGCCTTATGCCAAGGGCGGAAAGGTTGGACTCTTTGGAGGTGCCGGTGTCGGCAAGACCGTACTGATCCAGGAACTGATCCACAATGTTGCTACCGAAAGCGGCGGCTACTCGATCTTTACCGGTGTCGGGGAGCGTTCCAGAGAGGGTAACGATTTGTGGACCGAGATGAAAGAATCCGGCGTCTTATCCAAGACAGCGCTGGTCTTCGGACAGATGAACGAGCCCCCCGGGGCACGTATGCGTGTCGCGGAGAGCGGTCTGACCATGGCAGAGTATTTCCGTGATGTCAAGCATCAGAACGTACTGCTCTTTATTGATAACATTTTCCGTTTCGTGCAGGCAGGATCCGAGGTATCCGCACTGCTCGGACGTATGCCTTCGGCGGTTGGTTACCAGCCGACGCTGGCCAATGAAATGGGTGCGCTGCAGGAGCGTATCGCATCCACCAGAAACGGTTCCGTTACTTCGGTTCAGGCGGTCTATGTCCCTGCCGATGACCTGACGGATCCGGCGCCTGCGACCACATTTGCACATCTTGATGCAACGACGGTACTGTCCCGTAAGATCGTGGAGCAGGGCATTTATCCGGCGGTCGATCCGCTGGAGTCATCTTCCCGTATCCTGGAGCCGGATGTGGTAGGGCAGGAGCACTACGACGTGGCGCGTAAGGTACAGGAAATCCTGCAGAAATACAAGGAACTGCAGGATATTATCGCCATTCTCGGTATGGAGGAACTCTCCGATGCCGATAAACAGACGGTATATCGTGCACGTAAGATTCAGAGATTCTTATCTCAGCCGTTCTCCGTAGCAGAGAACTTTACCGGCGTCGACGGCAAATATGTGCCGCTCGCAGAGACGGTCAAGGGCTTTAAAGCGATCGTGGACGGTGAGATGGATGACTATCCGGAAGCGGCCTTCTTTAATGTCGGCACGATCGAGGATGTCAAAGAGAAAGCAAAGAAGCTGGCGGGAGAGATCTAAATGAGCGATACGTTCAGTCTCGAGATCATTTCAAGCAATCGCATATTTTACAGCGGACAGGCAAAGAACATCATCTTCCCGGCGGAAGACGGTCTCTTTTCCGTGATGGCGCACCATGAGAACATCACCATGACGGTCGAGGTCGGCGAGGTGCGCTTCCAGCTGCCGGACGATTCCTGGCAGGATGCGGTGGTCTCCAACGGCTTTGTCGAGGTGGCCAACAACCGTGTGAAGATGTTTGTGGCATCCTGTGAAAAGCCGGAAGAGATCGATATCGTGCGTGCTCAGGAAGCAAAAGAGAGGGCCCAGGAGCAGTTGCGCCAAAAGCAGAGCATCCTGGAGTATCATTCCTCCAAGGCCTCCCTCTCAAGAGCGATGGCCAGACTGAAAGCGGCAAACAGGCGCCGCGGTTGACAAATGTAAGCCTTGTAGTATACTTAAGATTCCAAGAAGCATCGGTTGATCCGATGCTTCTTTTCGCTGAAGGAGTACAAGTATGAACTACATGGAAGAAGCAATCAAAGAAGCATATATCGGGATCCGCAAAAGAGACGGCGGCCCGTTTGGTACCGTGATCGTCAGGGACGGACAGATCGTCGGCAGAGGCCATAACCGTGTCCTTGCCAAAAAAGACCCGACCTGTCACGGAGAGATGGAAGCGATCCGTGATGCCTGCGCCAATCTCGGCACCCATGACTTAAGCGGCTGCGAGCTCTACACTTCCGCAGAGCCCTGCCCGATGTGCCTCGGCGGGATCCTCTGGGCCAACATCAGCAAAGTCTACTATGGCTGTAACCGCAAAGATACCAATGACATCGGTTTTCGCGATGACTGGTTTTACGATTATCTGGATGGCAAAAACGATATCCTCAAGCTCGAGGAATTTGACCGGGATGCCTGCCTGAAACTGTTTGAGGAATACCAAAGCGACATGGAGAATCAGAGATATTAAGATGACGACACAAAAGGTACTGTTTTTTGATATCGACGGGACATTGACCGACATGATGGGACAGATCCCGGCATCCACACTGCGCGCGCTCTCTTTATGCAAGCGCGCGGGACACCGGATCTTACTGTGCTCCGGACGCCCGAAGTCAGAGATCCACGCCAATGTCTTAGCCCCCGGTTTTGACGGGATGGTCGCATCGGCAGGGGCCTATGTCGAGCTCGATGGCCGGGTGCTGCATCAACATTGTATGGATGTTGCGGAATTATCCGGGCTGCTGGACTTTTTTCATCAAAACGGGATCCTCTATATGCTGCAGGCCAAAGAGTATATCGAGACCGATCCGCAGGTATCGGAGAAACTCATCAGGGTGCTCGAAGAGCAGCTGGGATTATCCAAAGAGCGCATCGAGCGGATCTTTGGGAAGATGACGTTAAATGCGAAGTGCGCGTTGGATCCGCGGATCGAAAAGCTCGTGTATTATGAATCACCGTACCGGGTCAGGGACCTTGCCGCACGGATCTCTCCGTATTTTCAGGTGACTGGCTTTAGCTACGGCGGCGAAGATGAGACCAAAGGCGAGATCACGATCGCGGGAGAGACCAAGGCAAGCGGCATGCAGGTGATCCTCGATGCCCTGCACCTTACCCGTGAGGAAACGATCGCGTTCGGCGATGGACCAAACGACATCGAGATGATGAGGTATGCGGGAATTTCGGTGGCGATGGGAAACGGCCGGGAGATGATCAAAGAGATGGCACATCTCGTGACGGGCGCCGTAAACGAGGATGGCATCTACCGCGCCTGCGAAACGTTGGGATTATTTTAGAAAACAGGCCGAAATGCGGCATGTTCTTTGGTAGTATTTGCATCACGAATCTTTTGACATGTCACAGTGGAAAATATATAATAATAAGGTGTTTTAAGGGGGAGGATTCCCCAGGAAAGGAAGAATCAAATGAAGAAGTTAGAAGAGTACGTTAGAACGATTCCGGATTTTCCGGAACCGGGTATCATGTTCAGAGATGTAACGAGTGTGCTGCAGGATGCGGACGGTCTGCACCTGGCAGTCGATGAAATGCAGAAACTGGTTGCGGATCTTGATTTTGACGTGGTAGCAGGACCGGAATCGAGAGGATTTATCTTTGGTACTCCGATTGCCTATAACCTGCATAAGCCGTTCGTCCTGATCCGTAAGAAAGGCAAACTGCCTTGTGAAACGGTATCAATCGAATACGAACTGGAATATGGCACAGCGACGATCGAAATGCACAAAGATTCGATCAAACCGGGACAGAGGGTCCTGATCGTAGATGACCTGATCGCAACAGGCGGTACGACCGAAGCGATGATCAAGCTGGTAGAGTCTCTCGGCGGCGAAGTAGTCGGTGTCGTTGTTTTGATGGAACTGGCAGGACTCAAGGGTCGCGATAAGATCAAGAATTACAGATTGGATTCGGCAATCGTTTATTCCGGTAAATAAGAATGCTAAAACTCTGACCGTAGATGCGGTCAGAGTTTTCTTTACAGACAGATCACGCAAGGGAGTTCCAATATGGCAGAAGAACGTATGGAACAACTGAATACGACCGCGCAGAGTGCAGATGTCAAGTATGCGTATGAAGACGGTACGATCTCCAGTGCAGCACCGCTCGTGCTGGATGATGGCAGGATCGAGCCCTCTCCGGAGCATAAGCTGCCGTCGGAGCTGTATGAAGAGCTGATCTCGAAGGTGCGCAAATACCATCCGTCCGATGATATTTCCCTGATCGAGAAAGCTTATCAGCTGGCCGATGATGCACACAAAGAGCAGAAGCGTAAATCCGGCGAGCCGTATATCATCCACCCCTTAAGTGTTGCCATTATCCTGGCAGACCTCGAAATGGATAAGGAGACCATCGCCGCAGGCTTACTGCACGATGTCGTGGAAGATACGGTCTATACTTCGGAAGAGTTGCGTGAGATGTTTGGCCCCGAAGTAGAACTTCTGGTAGACGGTGTGACCAAGCTCCAGTCGCTTGATCAGAGCGGACAGGATCATCCGGATCAGCCGGCGGATAAGCTGGAGCTGCAGGCGGAGAATCTGCGTAAGATGTTTTTGGCAATGGCCAAGGATATCCGTGTCATCCTGATCAAACTGGCCGATCGTCTGCACAATATGCGTACCTTAAAGTACATGCGTCCGGACAAACAACAGAGGATCGCAAGAGAAACCCTGGATATTTACTCACCGATCGCAGATCGACTCGGTATCAGCAAGATCAAGGTCGAACTCGATGATCTGTCCTTAAAATATCTGGCACCGGATGTGTACTATGACCTGGTGGATAAGATCGCCATCAGACGCTCCGAGCGTGAGGCGTATATCGAAGATATCGTCTGCGAAGTGCGTGAACATATGGAAAACACAGGGATCCGTGCGCAGATCGACGGTCGTGTCAAACATTTCTTCAGCATCTACAAGAAGATGAAGAATCAGAACAAGACTCTGGATCAGATCTATGATCTGTTCGCAGTCCGCATCATTGTGGATTCGGTCAAAGACTGTTATGCGGCGCTCGGTGTCATCCATGAGATGTACACCCCGATCCCGGGACGTTTTAAAGATTATATCGCGATGCCGAAGGCCAACATGTATCAGTCGCTTCACACGACGCTGATCGGAAAAGGCGGAAAGCCGTTCGAGATCCAGATCCGGACCTTCGAGATGCACCGCGCTGCGGAATACGGTATCGCAGCACACTGGAAATACAAGGAAGCCTCCGACGGCAAGAAGGTCGACGGCAAGGCTTCGGAAGAAGAGAAGATGGCATGGCTGCGCCAGATTTTGGAGTGGCAGCAGGATACCTCGAACAATTCGGAGTTCATGAGCCTGGTCAAGAGCGATCTCGACCTCTTCTCGGATAATGTGTATTGCTTTACCCCGAACGGTGAGGTCAAGAATCTTCCGTACGGATCGACCCCGATTGATTTTGCCTATGCGGTGCACAGTGCCGTCGGCAACCGGATGATCGGCGCCCGTGTCAACGGAAAGCTGGTAACCATCGATTATCAGTTGCAAAACGGCGACCG
>JAILPR010000026.1 GCA_024699355.1 Lachnospiraceae bacterium | reverse complement strand
TGCTCCTGATCGCCATCATGATGGTATTTGCGGTCGCGATCATTGTTTTTGCGGTGATCTTTATTAAGAACAGCAGAAAACTCCTGACCAAGAGTATCCTGGATCCCGTTATGGAAATCTCGCAGGCAGCGGATGATATGTCCAACGGTGTCTTGAATGTAGAAATCAATTATGTCTCCGAGGATGAGCTTGGCCGCATGGCTGTGGATATGAAGCATGCGACCGAGAACCTCAGAAATATTGTGACCGATATCGATGAAACTTTAAATCGTGTGGCGGAAGGTGACTTTACCCACGGAACCGATCATCCGGAACTGTATCTGGAAGATTACGGTTCGATCCGCCAGTCGATGAATCATATTACGGAGCGTCTCTCCGAGACGATCGGCAAGGTACGTGAGTCTTCCGCACAGGTATCCCAGGGCGCGTTAAATATGTCCCAGGGCGCATCGACACTGGCAGAAGGTGCGACGGATCAGGCAGCCTCCATCGATGAGCTGACCGCGTCCATCGATAACCTGACAGGTCAGACCAGAGCGATGGCAGAGAGTGCGGATCAGAGCATCCAAATGGCCGGCAAGGCACAGGAAGATGTGGAAGTTTCCGCACGCAAGATGCATCTGGTAACGGATGCGATGGAGCGTATCACTGATGCTTCCACTCAGATCGAGCAGGTGACCAACGAGATCGAAGCGATCGCAAAGCAGACTCAGATGCTGGCGTTAAATGCAAGTATCGAGGCAGCCAGAGCGGGCGATGCCGGCAAAGGCTTTGCAGTGGTTGCGGAGCAGATCAATGAACTGGCGGCACAGTCGAGCAATGCGGCAAAGAATACGCATCAGCTCATCAACGATACGATGGATGAAGTCAACAACGGTAACATCGTGGTAGAAGAGACCAAGCAGGCGCTGCTGGCAGTACAGGAGACCGTTAACGATGTCACCCAGATGATGAATGAATCCGGCGAGCTGGCAAAACAGCAGGCCATGGCGATGGAAGAGATCAGCATGGGAATCGAGCAGATCGCCTCTGTCGTACAGAACAATTCTGCGACGGCAGAAGAGTCCAGTGCAGTATCACAGGAACTCTCCGAACAGTCCGAGAGCTTAAATGCCCTGATCGCGCAGTTTAGCGTACAGTAAGTAAGAATGTCGATCACAGTGAGCGGCGGTGCTTTGGCACCGCCGTTTTTTGGGGCTTTTTTAGAATCTTTTGTTTCCTTTCTTTCGACGGTTGCGGTAGAATAGACAATGAATATTTACGAAAAGAGGATAAGTTGTGGACGCACTGGTTGTATTTACGCAAATGATGATCCTGATGGTGATGATCGGGACCGGTTTTTTTGCCTATAAGGCAGGCTATCTTCATGAAGACGGGCAGCATCAGATCTCGACCCTGATCGTCAAGATCTGCAATCCGATCCTGATGTTTTCGGCGGTTGCGGTAGAGACCAATGAAAAGATCTATCACCTGATCGGAGAGAATATCATTTGTGTGGTGATCTATTATGTTTTTGTCATTTTGATGGGCGCGCTGTATTTCAGGATCCGCCGCGGCGATGAGGTGATGCGCCGTACCCATCAGCTGATGATCAGTTTCTCCAACGTCGGCTTCTTTGGCATTCCCCTGGTCAAAGGCCTTTTCGGAGATGAATATGTCGTCCTGCTGATCTTTTATATGGTTGGCTTTAACATCATTGCCTATTCCTACGGGATTTTCCTGGCGGGCAAATTAAACAGCGAGAAAGTGGCATTTGACTGGAAAAAGATGATCAATTCCGGAACGGTATCCGGGATCCTCGCGATCATGATCTTTGTATTCCACTGGACGATGCCGGCACCGCTCGTGACGATCTGCTCCTACCTTGGAAATGCCAGCATTCCGCTGTCCATGATGGTCATCGGTGCGACTCTTGCACAGACCGATCTGAAAAAGATGTTCGGTACGGCGGAAAACTATCTGTTTACCTTTGTCAAAATGCTGCTGATCCCGGCAATCGGCCTGATTGCCTTCCGCTTTCTGCCGTTTGCCAATGAGACCCTCAGCGTGATGAAACTGGTGGTATGCATGCCGGTCGCTTCCATGGCAGGCATGTTTTGCGAAGAATACGGCGGCTCGGGCGCCGATGCCAACAGAAGTACCGCAATGACGACCTTCTCATGCTGTATCACCCTGCCGTTACTGGCATTTCTGATGTGACCGTAAGGTCGCATCCTGCATAAGAGAGCGGAGAGATGAAACCGATTCAGATTTATACCCTGACCAGAATTGCAGATCCGGAGGGCATGGAGCGCCTTGAGCGGCAAATGTCCAAACGAAAGGGCTATCTAAAGATCAAAGAGTGGGAGACAGCGAGGCTTCGTGCGCTGTGCGACAACTTGTTTGCACGCGCACCGGAGACAGCGTCCTATGAATTCTATTATTCCTTTACCATGCCCAAACTCGGGAAGGAATTTGATCTGCTGCGCATCGCCAAAAACTGCGTGGTCAACATTGAACTCAAAAGCGGGAATGTATCGGAGGCTGCGATCAAGCAGCAACTGATACAAAACCGCTATTATTTATCCTCGCTTGAGCGGACGATCTACTCCTTTACCTACATCAGCAGCGAGGATCGCCTGGTCCGTCTATCCGGCGGCGGGCGCCTGATCGATACGGATGTGAGCGATTTGCTTGCCATCCTGCAAAAGCAGCAACACTGCGAACACGGAGACATCGAAGAGCTCTTTCGGGAAGAAAAATTCCTGATCTCGCCACTGACGGCTCCGGACAAATTTTTACGACAGGATTATTTCCTGACGGCCGGTCAGTTGGAGATCAAAAAGAAACTGCTGCGGGAGATCCTCCAAAAACCGGGGACGGTGAAACGGGAATTCTCGATCCACGGATTTACGGGCCTGCCGGGCACCGGCAAAACGATCCTGCTCTATGATATCGCCATGGAACTTTCGGTATCGGAGCGCGTCTGCGTGCTGCATTTGGGCTCATTTGAAGAAGAACTGATGCAGCTCGATCAGCGCCTCAAGCGCGTGGATTTTTATCACTGTGAGCCGGCTGCGCACATCTCATTGCGCGAAAACTACGCAGCGCTTCTGGTTGATGAAGGACATCGGCTCACGCAGGCGATGCTGGGAGAAATCCTCTTGATCGCAAGAACTGCAAAGATCCCCGTGATCATTTCCTATGACAAAGAAGATACCATCGCCCGGGAGGAGCGCGCCGGAGAAGGAGCCGAACTCATCGAGGCGGAAGAGGGGTTTATCGGATATAAACTGACCGACAGGATCAGACTCAACGGTGAATTATCCTCGTTTATCAGCTGCCTGATGTGTGTGACCAGGGCGGGACGAAAATACGACTTCCCGTCGGTCTCGATTGCTTATGCCAAAACCGGGAAAGAGACCGCCGCAATCCTGCAGACCTTTCAGAACAAAGGATATATGTACATCTACGACCGGGAACTTGAGGGAGACGGGATGGCGGATCTGAAGGATGGCGCGGAGAAGCAGCAGAGGGATGGTGCGGAGAAGAGGCAGAAGGATGGCACCGGGAAGCGGCAGATCGAAGCCAAAGATGCGACCTGCAAAGAGTTTGACCGCGTCGTGATGAAGATCGATGAGACGTTTACCTACGACAGGGACGGGTATCTGCGTGATCACAGGATGCGTGCCGCAGGCAGGGAATCTGTGGTGCGAAATCTCTTTCACGGATTAAACAGGGCAAAGAAGCAGATCGGCATTGTCGTAGAGGGCAATGAAGAACTCTTTTACCGGATCCTCGGTATTTTGCAGCGCAGACCGACCTATCGCAAACACCAAACAGCTGAGTAGGACTGATGCCGCAGGGCGTTAGCTTTGATGCAGCATCGTTAGATGGGATACAACGAAATGAACATGATTAAAAAACTACCTGGATATCCGCTGGAGGGAAAACGTCTGGCGATCCTCATGCTGCTGATCTATCTGGCACTCATG
>JAILPR010000017.1 GCA_024699355.1 Lachnospiraceae bacterium | reverse complement strand
GACAAATACGCTTTGTTTTCTTCATAAGTGACGTAATCAACTTTTCCCTGATAGATCGATGTCGTTCCGGTACTGGAAGTTACTTTGATCTGTACGGTCTGTCCCACGAGAGCGGATGCTCTGCTCAGCTCATAAGAAGCGCTCATGTTGTTCATGGACTCGAGCTGTGAGAAGGTTGCGTACTGGGATACCCACTCGGTATTGGATGTCGGTTCCAGCGGATCCTGATTCTGTACTTCAGCAACGAGGAGCTGTAAAAACGTATCCTGATTATATGCAGATGATGTGCTGGAGCTTGATGAGCTTCCCGCCAGACTTGCTGCGGATGAGCTTTCCTGAATCACGCCATCTACGACGCTTGCTGTTAATGACATATCATTTCTCCTTATGCCGTGTAATCCACGGTCGTTCCGTTCGCCTTCATCATTTCGGCGGTAATCTTTTCATCGTCGGTCATCTCGTCTTCGGATAAGAGAGACAGATCAATGCGTCTGGTACCTCGCTTTTGCGGCTGACCGTCCGCGGATCCTTCTCCTGCCTGAGACTGTTCCTGACCCATGTGCTCTCCGAAGTCGGAAACGGTAACTTCTACTGCATCGATCTTTACGCCCTGATTTTCAAGGACTGCCCGAAGTTCCAGAAGCTGACTTTGCAGTGCTGCTCTGACATCTTCGTTCTGTGCTACGAACTGTGCCGTAACCGCGCCCTCTCTTGAAGTCAAGTGAATGTTCAGGGTTCCGAGGCTTTCCGGATGAAGCTGCATCTCCAGGTCTGTGGTTTCTTCTCCGACGTGTACTCTCATGTAATCAAGTACTTCCTGCAGGAACTGCTCGGTGTCCGGAATGGTGCTGATCTGAGATACTTCCTGTGTCAGATTCTCCGTTACCTGTGTAAGGTTTTGTAAGAATGTCTGTAAGTATCCGGATAATCCGCTTTCCGTATCTGATGTCGCTCCCTGTGCATCGCTCTTTGCCAGAACGGATGATAAGGTTTCGGTCTCGGTCTCCGCGACTTCGCTTCCTGAAATGGAGCTGTTCTGTGTCATATCAAGTCGTCTCTCAAAGGTCACCCGGATATCTTTCCCTTCTGCATTCTCCGGTGTCTGCATCATTTCCGGTGCATTGCCTTCCCCCGTCATCTGCTTTGGTGTGAGCAGGTCGCTGATCTGTGTCAGTGCTTCCTCACCTCTGCCTGTGACGATCGTCTCTTCGAGTGCTGCGGTAAACTCAAGTACCGCGGTAACATCCTCCTGCGAGAGTGTCGTTCCTTCCGTGATCTGTGTCATCAGGTCCTTGGAAAGATTCATCAGATCCTGTACGTTGCCGTACAAAGTCTCATCCGTCAGAAGTGTTGTTCCTTCTGCATCTCCTGCGATGTTGAGCATCAGAAGCTTCACATTTTCCGGATCCAGCAATGCGACATCCGTCATGTTCAGTTCATTCATGCTTGCGATCACAGTCTCGCTTGACACATCCATGGCTTCTGCCACCCGGTTGACGATCTGTTCTGCCGCACTTAGTATGGCGGTTACCAGATTTTCCATCGCCGCTAAAACTTCCGGTTCCGGTTGATGGTCATCTTCGATGTTATGAAGTTGTGTTGTGTCTGTTGTTTCTGTTGTTTCAGTAGCATCCGTGCTCATGTCCTTTTCAGGCTCTACAGGTTGTTTTGCATCCTTGCTCTCCTGCACGTTTGGCTCTGAATCCGTTTGTTTCAGATCCGAAGCATCTTTGACTTTGGGTTCTGTCCCGGTCGATTGCCTGCTTGCGGTGTTCATCACATCGCGAAAGCTTTCGACGCTGCTTGTCTGATTGGAAGTCTGTATGCTGTTACCGATCTGTAATTTTGCGGTGTTCAGAGTACTTACTGCTGAACTTGTCAATCGTTCTCCTCCTTTCTGCGTATCTCTTACGCTACTATTTTTATCGTCAACTTTGTTGCCAATCCTTAGAGTGAAAAAAGAAAAAAATTTTATTTTTTACTCCGGATCCATGATTTTTGTCACACGTGCCGCAACATCCGCATCCATCTGAGCAAGGATCTTACCACGTGACTCCGAATCCATGTTTTTCAGGATTTCGGCAACCAAATTGAGATCATCCGTCATGGTGTTGAAGATGGCCGCCGCATTCTTCGGCTTCATGGCCGAATACGCCGCTACATAGTCAGCGATCTCCTGGCTGACCTGTACTTCCTGCACCACCTGCTGATATAAATATTCCGCCATGGTCGGGTCCATGGATTCATAATACTCTTTATACGCTTCGATCCCCGGACCGTTCTCCGCATAGACCACTTCCGTATAGAACTGCGTCTTGATACGTTCAAACTCGATCTGCTGATCTTCAAACGTCTGCAAACGGGCCACTTCCACCTTCAGTTTGGAGATTTCATCCGAGTTCTCCAGATTGGTCGCCTGCGCCGCTTCCAGCTGCTTCTCCAGCGATTTGATCTGATCTACCGCATCGCGCAGCGAGGTGTACCCGCTGTACTCATCGGTATCCGTCGTCTCGGTCACAGTATCTCCCGGCAGGATCTGATTGATCACCGGGACATCCTTCAGGATCGGCTTTAACACATTGGAGCCGATACCACCGACGTCCAGTTTGATCAGTACCGCCAGGATCGCGACCCAGACCAGGATGATCAGGAGGGTGACCAGAAACACAGGCAGGCCGCCGGGTTCTTCATCTTCCGAAAGCTTGTTTTCCTCCGCATCAAGCTCCTTCGCACGTTTCTTGGCTTCCTTGCGCTGGTCGGCCTGCTCTTTTTTCAGACGTGCTCTCTCAGCTTTCAGTCTGTTCTTTTCCGCTTTTTTCTCTTGTGGTGTCAGCGCTGTGCTCTGCTCATCAGCCATTGATCTGTCTCCTACCGTACTCGTAACTCGTGTGTTCGTCTGCCTCGCGGCTCTCTTTGCGTGCTTCCTCGATCAGAAATTCGGAAAGTGCCTTATCCCGCAGTTTTTCCTGTGTCTTGCGATCGATCTGATGTTCCTGCAAAATTTCCCGCCTGCGATCCATCTCTTTCTCGGCCCGCGCGACTTCGATCTTTTGCAGACGGATCAGTTCCTTCAGCATCTCCTGCGCATTTTCGTTTTCGCGGATTGCCGTAAAATCCAGGATCTCGGCACGCAGACGTCTGGCCTCTTCCATATAAGCGGCTTTGCGTTCTTTCAACTCGTTGAGTTTACGCACCTGCTCCCGCCAGATCCCCTGTGCCTGTGCAAATTCCACCTTTGCCTGATCTTCCAGTTTTAACTGCAGATCCAGAATACTCTGCATTCGATATCGAAACTTTGCCATTTATTCAAACAGCTCCTCTAATTTCTGTACGGAGTCTTCGAACGATACTTTTTCATCCGTTTCCTGACAAAGGAACTCATTGGCGATGCCGATTTTTTCCATTGCATAATCGATGTCCGGATTACTTCCTTTTTTATAGGCACCGATATTGATCAGATCCTCGGCTTCATGATAGGTCGCCAGGACGTTCTTTAATTTACCGGCAGCCTGCTTATGCTCGCGATTGGCGATCATGCTCATACATCTTGAGATACTCTGCAGGACATCAATGGCCGGATAATGATTCTGATGTGCCAGACGTCGATCCAGCATGATATGTCCATCCAGGATGCTTCGTGCGGTATCGGTGATCGGTTCATTAAAATCATCGCCATCCACAAGTACCGTATACAGACCTGTGATCGATCCCACATCCGATCTGCCGGCGCGTTCAAGAAGCTTTGGCATCTCCGCATACACGCTCGGCGGATATCCTCGCGATACGGGTGGCTCCCCGCTGGCCAGACCGATTTCTCTCTGTGCCATGGAAAAACGGGTCAGCGAGTCCATCATTAACAGGACATCCTTCCCCTGATCTCTGAAATATTCTGCAATCGCCGTTGCGGTCTTGGCTGCTTTGTTGCGTTCCAGTGCCGGCTTATCCGACGTTGCCACAACAACCACGCTTCGTGCCATGCCTTCCGGCCCCAGATCGCGTTCGATGAATTCCCGCACTTCACGGCCTCGCTCGCCGATCAATGCGATGACATTGATATCTGCTTTGGTATTTCTGGCAAACATACCAAGGAGCGTTGACTTGCCGACGCCGGAACCTGCAAAGATCCCGATCCTCTGCCCCTTGCCGATCGTGATACAGCCATCCACGGCGCGTACGCCAAGTGGCAGCACCGTATCGATAATGGCACGTTTCATCGGATCCGGTGGCGGTGCTTCCACAGAATAACGTTTCCCGTTATTGATGATCGAACCGTCCGTGGGCTTGCCCAGCCCATCGACGCTTTTTCCCAGAATATCATCCGAGATCATGATGGAAAGCGGCTCGCCCGTATTCTCCACAATGGAGCCGATCCCGATCCCCTCTGTCGCCTCATACGGCATCAGCTGGATCTTGCCATCCTTAAAGCCGACGACTTCCGCACGGATGGTATGATCACTGGTATCGTTCGGATGAATGATACACATATCGCCAAGCTTGGCATCGGGTCCCGCCGACTCGATCGTTAAGCCGATAACGTTGACCACCTTGCCTTTTTTTTGGAAAAAGCTTTGGCGCAGTACTCTCTGATATTTTTCAAACTCAATGGTTTGCAGTCCCAAAAATATGCACTCCTATGATTCGTTCCCATGATAGGCAAGGAGCTTTAAGTTCTTTGCCAGGGTAAATAATTCCACATCGATACTGCAGTCAAAAATGCCGCCGTCCGTTTCAATGAGACACTGATTTTTCTGCAGCGTCAGATCCTCCACGATCTCAATGGTGGAACTGGAGACCGTCTGCAACAGGCGCTTTTTTGACATCGTCACAAACGGATAATCCTCTTTGGAGACGCGGATCAAAAACTCTTTTCCGCTCTCAATACCATGCAGCGCCGTATCAAGCAGGTGAATGATGATCTCACGATCATCCGACAGATCCGTGTGGAATACGTGCTCATAGATTTTCGTCAGGGTGTCGACAAAGAGCGGCTCGGTATTTTTTAACGCCGCATCCATCTCTGCCTCTTTTGCACGAAGTTCATTGCGTTGTGCTTCCAGTTCTTTCTTGGCCTGCTCAAAGCCTTCTGCATAGCCTTCCTGATAGCCGGCAGATCTGCCCTCTTCTTTGGCAGATTCGACAGCGCTTGCTTTCAATGCTTCGATCTCCGCCAGTGCATCCGCGCGCATCTGCTCGATCTGCTCCTGCGCCTCCACGATTGCCTGCTCATTCATAGCAGAAACGCCGGCATCCTGCGTATTGCCGACGTCTTCTCCAAGCAGTGCCTCATCCTGCGATTGATATCCTATAACATGTGCGTCCGGATCATCCGGATCGATCCTCTGTGCTTCATCCAATAAGAGACCATCCAGTTGCTGCATGGTCTCTCCATCCTCGCCGGCATAAAGATCATCACTTCCGTTCTGAAACGCCTCGGCCGGATCGACATACGAGCCGATGCCCAGCTTTTTCGCGATCAGATCATTGGAAGCGATCACCTTCTTTTCCGTCTGGTCCATGGTGAAGTAACCGATCTTGACCAAATTCTTAGACAATGATCTCGTCTCCTCCGCCTCTTGAAATTACAATTTCTGCAGAATCTTCGAGCTTTCTGATGATATTGACGATCTTCTGCTGCGCTTCTTCCACATCCTTGACCTTGATCGGGCCCATGAATTCCATGTCTTCCTGAATCATTGCAGCAAGACGTGAAGACTGGTTCCTGAACACGGCATCCCGTACCTGATCGTTCGCGCCCTTTAACGCGACTGCCAGGTCATTGTTATCAACATCACGCAGTACTCTCTGGATCGCACGGTCATCCAGCAAGAGGATATCTTCGAAGACGAACATCTTCTTGCGGATCTCGTCTGCCAGTTCCGGCTCTTCGATCTCGAGGGTCTCCATGATATGTTTTTCTGTTCCACGATCTACGGTATTTAAGATCTCGACAACCGCATCGACACCACCGATGATGGTGTAATCCTGGTTGACCAGACTCGATAACTTTGATTCCAAAATCGCTTCCACTTCTTTGATGACATCCGGACTGGTACGGTCCATGACAGCGATACGTCTCGCGACATCCGCCTGTCTGTCGGGTGCCAGAGAAGAAATGATCATGGCAGCCTGACCCGGTGCCAGATAGGACAGGATCAATGCGATGGTCTGCGGATGCTCATCCTGAATAAAGTTGAGAAGTTGCGATGCGTCGGTCTTACGAACAAACTCGAACGGCTTTACCTGTAGCGAAGCCGTCAGCTTGCTGATGACATCGACCGCCTTGTCGGAGCCGAGTGCTTTTTCCAGCAGTTCCTTCGCATACGTGATACCACCCTCTGCGATATACTGCTGTGCCAGACAAAGCTGATAGAACTCGCCGATGATCTCTTCCTTGATCTGTGGCGTGACGCTTCTGGTGTTGGCGATCTCGAGCGTCAGTTCCTCAATCTCTTCTTCTTTTAAATGTTTGAAGATCAGGGAGGACTTTTCAGGGCCCAGTGCGATCAACAGGATCGCGGCCTTTTGTACTCCACCAATATCATCCTGGCCAAACTTACCTGCC
>JAILPR010000096.1 GCA_024699355.1 Lachnospiraceae bacterium | reverse complement strand
TGTATGCAGCGACTGCCTTATCAACCTCTTCACGATAGATCGCATCGGCATCCTGCACGATCCGAACCTTCTCGCCGGTGACCTCACCGATGATACGGATACCAAGTCCCGGTCCCGGGAACGGCTGACGGAACACCAGATATTCCGGGATTCCCAGCTCTAAGCCGACCTTACGCACCTCATCCTTAAACAGATCGCGCAGCGGCTCGATGATTTCTTTAAAGTCCACATGCTCCGGCAGACCGCCGACATTGTGATGTGACTTGATCACCGCAGACTCACCGCCCAGACCACTCTCTACCACATCCGGATAGATCGTACCCTGTACCAGATAATCGACTCTGCCGATCTTCTTTGCTTCTTCTTCAAAGACGCGGATAAATTCCTCGCCGATGATCTTACGCTTGCGCTCCGGCTCTTCCACGCCGGCCAGCTTGCCGTAATAGCGCTCCTGTGCATTCACGCGGATAAAGTTCAGCTCGTACGGGCCATCCGGACCAAATACCGCTTCAACCTCATCGCCTTCGTTTTTACGCAAAAGACCGTGATCTACAAATACGCAGGTCAGCTGCTTGCCGATCGCTTTGGATAACAGCACTGCCGCAACCGACGAATCCACACCGCCGGATAATGCGCACAGCACCTTGCCATCGCCAACCTTCTCGCGGATCGCCTTAATCGAACGCTCCACAAAAGAATCCATCTTCCAATCGCCCGCACATCCGCAGATCGTGCGCACGAAATTATATAACATCTCTTTACCGTGATTGGTATGCAGTACTTCCGGATGGAACTGAATCGCATAAAGTCCTGCTGCCGGATTCTCCGCTGCCGCCACCGGTGTGTTTGCGGTATGTGCGACCGAAGTAAAGCCCGGCGCCAGCTTGCTGATATAGTCAAAGTGGCTCATCCAGACACCATCTGTCTCCGGAACATTCTTGAACAGTGCCGATGTGGTATCAAACATCGTCTCGGTCTTTCCGTACTCACGATTCTGTGCGCGCTTTACTTCGCCGCCCAGCACGTGCATCATCAACTGTGCACCATAGCAGAGCCCCAGCACCGGTACCCCGAGTTCAAAAAGTTCCTTACCGCAGGTCGCAGCGCCTTCTTCGTAGACACTGTTCGGACCGCCTGTGAGGATGATGCCTTTCGGCTGCATCTCACGAATTTTCTCAAGTGGTGTCCGATACGAATAGATCTCACAATAAACATTACATTCACGAACACGTCTTGCAACCAGCTGGTTATACTGGCCGCCGAAGTCAATGACAATGACTTTCTCCTGATTCATGTACTTCCTCCTACCTAATATACGGGAACTGCAAATCTTCTTATAGATTATACGTATCGACTGCCGAATATGCAACGACTTTCGCACACCGCGTACGCAAAATGCCTGCCATAGACTGCCCTTGCAAGTACACGCCGCGCATCATACCGCGCATCACGCCGCGCATCATAAAAGGCGCATGCCGCGCGGCATACGCCCATCCATCTTATAATTCCGCGCGGAATGTCACGCGTCGTGTAGTATCCTGCATTGCACTGATCTTCCCGCCGCGCTTTTCCACAATGGCCTTCGCGATCGATAACCCGATCCCGAAACTGCTCTTGCCATGCTCTTTGGTACGGGACTCATCCGCCCGATAAAACCGGTCAAAGAGACGCTTTAACGTCTCCTTCGGAATCTCATCATCACAGCTATTGCTGACTTCCAGCACCGCACGCCGCCCGTGCTTTTCCACCTTCACACCAATATCGCCGCCTTTGGAGACATACTTGACGGCATTGTCACAAAGGATCGTCGCCAGCTGCCGCACCATGCTTTCATCTCCGGTGATCTGTACCGCCTCCGGAATTTCCATTTTTACCGTGCAGCCGTCAAACTCTGCCATGGACATGAACGGCTCCGCACTTTCCCGAACCGCCTTGCTGAGGTTGAATTTTTCCTCTGCCAGCATCGTATTTTCTTCTTCCAGTCTCGATAGCGATACCAGATTATTGACCAGACGCCGCAGATTCGACACCTGCTTTTGCGTCCCCTGTACCCACTCATTGTCACCCAGATCCATGGTCAGGATATCCATATTTGTCGCGATGACCGTCAGAGGCGTCTTGAGCTCATGACTGGCATCGGTAATGAATCGTTTTTGTTTCTCCGAGCTTTCAATGACCGGCTGGATCGCCCGCTTGGAAGAAAAGAAAATGATCAGAAACATCACCAAAACGCCGACACCCTCGATTCCAAGCGATGACAGCGCCAGCGACCTGAGCATCTTGATCCTGCTCTCACAGTCGATGAAGGTCACGGAAGTCTCGCCGTCCTTTCCGCTATAGACAATGTACTTATACGTATCGATGTAGCTGGTCAGCCCGACATTATCCTCGAGGGCTTCCTGTGCCAGTGCGATCGCCGCATCCTCATCAACCGAAGCGATGTGCGTCAGTTCCGTCTGCATCGACCCGTCCGTGCCGATCTTGACGCTAAAATATCTCGTCTCATACTGCATCTCCTGCGGAGCGCCGCCCCGGCCGCCCATACCGAGCATCGAACCGGGCTTGGGGGTAAAGACACCGTTGTTGTTGGCGATACTGTTCAGGATCCGGTCCACCTGCTGATCGACCTGAATGAAGTTCACGAGATTGATCGTCACGACCAGGATTGTCGTACATATGATGATCGCGATCATGGCGATCATGATAAATCGTTTTCGAACCCGTTTGATCATAACGCTCCTTACTCCAGCGAATATCCGACACCGCGTGTCGCGTGGATCTGCACCTTGGAGCCGATCTCATCGAGCTTCTTGCGCAAAAAAGAAATATTGACCCAAACGACATTCACCTCTGCTTCACTGTCCCAGCCCCAGATGTGCTCCATGAACTGATCGACCGACATGATCTGATGCGGGGAGCGGATAAACATCTCCATCATCTGAAACGCCTTGCCGGCGAGCTTTACGCTCTTTTCTCCACAGCTTAAGGTATATGCGCCGCGATCTAAC
>JAILPR010000209.1 GCA_024699355.1 Lachnospiraceae bacterium | reverse complement strand
CATCATGACCGGACCGGCGCAAGGGGCGATGAGATCGCTGTGGTGATCTTTTTAGCGGTACTTACCTGGATGCGACCGTACTTTTTGATCCTCTTTCCGATCCTGTGGGGGATGTGGCGGGATCGCCTTGGAGGGAAAAGTGCGACGGTGCGATGCATCGGATTTGTCGCGGTGGTCGCAACGATCTATCTGGCGATCAACCGGTTCTTTAGTGCACCGTATCTGACGGATTTATTTTATACAGACTGGATCAAAGCATATGTTGAACAGGGACTGCTTGGGGGCCTCAAATATACCGGCTGGAAACTGGCAACATCGCTTGGCTCGATCCGGGAGATGATCACGCAGGGAATCAGTGGCGAAGGCCTGGCAGCAGGCGCGTTGTATTTGGCATTTTATCTGTGCATCCTGTACTGGATCGTGATGAGCATCATAAGCGTGATCCGGAGAGCACAGGGGATAAGAGGCGGCGCAGTGCCGCTTTCGGTACAGTTCACGATCGGACTGGCAAGCGTTGCATTTGCCGTTGCAGATCTGCTCATGTACCGCTTGTCGGAAGGCAGTAAGCATACGATGGCATTCATCGTGATCACGATGATCCTGATGCCGTTGATGCATGAAAATATATTGCGGAATATCAGCGCCTATGTCGCACTGATCGTTTGTGCGTATCTCTTTATCTTTATGGCACAGATCCCGTACGATTATGATCTGCCGTATCAGGAAGAAGAGAGAGTTGCAGACCTTACGGCACTGCAGGAGCAGTTGTCGGATGGGATGAGCGAAGTGACTGAAAACGTGCCCAATTACGAGAATACGATCGTATGGGTGCTGTGGGATGAGGTCGAAGGCGAAACGGTAGCGACAGACTTTGGCGCATTCTATGCTGTGCCGGCAGGCTTTGGCATCAATCTGTGTGACGGTGGCTACGTCGATGCACAGCTGGAATCGATGCAAAGCAGGTACTATGGGACGAGTCCGGGCGGCGAAATTGCAAAGCGATGCGAGGCACTGGGGTATACGAAGATCGCAGAGAGCAAGAGCCTGGTGGTGTATCGGAAGTAGATGAATGCGTAAGCTTTGAGGATAACGGTCGCAGAGTTTACAGCAATTGTGAAATACCGTAAAATACAGGAGATGAGGGAAGAATAGCAGTTCTTCCCAAGGAAACAAGAGAAGGAAAGGACATTTCCAGATGAAGTTATTAAGCGTAATCGTTCCTTGCTATAACGAAGAGGAGACGGTCGAAGATTTTTATAACGAATTTATCAAGAACCAAACGTTTTTCGATCAAAATGACTTAGACTATGAAGTCATCTACATCGATGACGGGTCGACAGATCATACGGTAGATGAGATTCGGAAGCTTCATGAACGGGATCCCAAGGTGCATATGGTGTCTTTCTCCAGAAACTTCGGAAAAGAAGCAGGAATGTATGCTGGATTTCAGCATGCAAAGGGCGACTATGTCGTAACGATGGATGTTGATCTGCAGGATCCGCCATCACTTCTTCCGGAGATGTTCCGATATATCACAGAAGAAGGGTATGATTCCGTGGCCACCAGACGTGTGACGAGAAAAGGAGAGCCGCCGATCAGATCATTTTTTGCAAGAAGATTTTACAGCCTGATGCGTCATATCTCGAAGACCGAGATCGTAGACGGGGCAAGAGATTATCGTTTGATGACCCGTCAGATGGTGGATGCGATCCTTTCCATGAAGGAGTATAACCGCTTTACCAAGGGTATTTACGGCTGGATCGGTTTTCAGACCAAGTGGTTGGAATTTGAAAATGTCGAGCGCATGAAGGGGACGACGAAGTGGAGCTTCTGGAAATTACTGCTCTACTCCATCGAAGGCATCGTTGGATTTTCGACAGCACCGCTTGCCATGGCGGCGATTCTGGGCATTATTTTCTGCGTGGTAGCATTTTTGATGATCTTGGTCATTGTCATTAAGACTTTGGCATTTGGTGATCCGACCTCCGGATGGCCGAGCATGATCTGTATCTTCCTATTGGTAAGTGGTGTGCAGCTTTTCTGCATGGGCATTATCGGCGAATACTTATCAAAGGCCTACATGGAAGTGAAGGATCGTCCAATTTATATTTCCAAAGAAGAATGGTAAAGCAGACACGATGAGAACAGACTACGAAGGATACTTATTTGTACATTTTATCGGAGAACAAAAAGACGGAGAGCAGATCTATTTCTCTGTTTCAAAAGACGGACTGCACTGGAATGATCTAAACGGTGGTGCACCGGTGCTGATCTCAAGGATCGGAGAGGCAGGTGCCAGAGATCCCTTCCTGATCCGTTCACCATGGGAAGGGAAGTTTTGGATCATTGCAACGGATCTGCGGATCGAAGCCGGTAAAGGCTGGGAAGTTGCAAAAACAGAAGGTAGTAGGGATATCCTGATCTGGGAGTCGACAGACCTTGTGTGCTGGAGCGGCCCACGCGCTGTGACGGTTGGCGTGGATGGTGCAGGGTGCGTTTGGGCGCCGGAAGCGATCTTTGATGAAGAACGTGAGCAGTTTATGGTGTTTTTTGCTTC
>JAILPR010000165.1 GCA_024699355.1 Lachnospiraceae bacterium | reverse complement strand
TTTACTCTGTTCATGACAACCGCGCCAACCGCTACCATACCTTCGTAGCTTTCGCCGCCGGCTTCTAACTGAATGAGTGCTGCCAGCTCAGCGATCTCTTCGCTGCGCGCCAGCGCTTCCGCTTCCTGTCTGAGGCGCTCTGCTTCCAGTTCTGCCTCATAGGCTGCGATCACTTCCTGATCAATATCCGTGTACTCTTCCCACAGATAACCGGTCACCCCGTTATAGGTTACCAGTGTAAATAATTCGTCGTTCTCCACGACCAGGCACATCGCATTGTCCGGTACCTCGCATTTCGTACCGTCCGATGGATATACGGAGTTAAAAAGGGCTGTATCCTGACAGGCTGTAACGTAGGAGCCGATTTCAAAATCAACACCGGCCTGTGCGTCAAGCGCCCCAATGGTAAACACACCGGCTGCCATCAACAGGCCGCACAGAGCGATTGCCATTCTCTTCATAAATAACATCTCTCTTCTCCCGAAATCATTTTTTACGCGATTCTAAACTGTCAAAACCGCATAAATCCCATGAATCTGAATTTTTGCTCCGAGAGTAGAGTAACATTTCATGCAATATTTGTCAAATTTTTGTTTCGTTTCCGTAAACTTTGTTACAGAATTGTTACACGCTTCTACGCTGCCTTGCAGCCTCATACAGCAAAACGCTTGCTGCTACGGACGCATTGAGACTTTCGACTTTTCCGAGCATCGGGATTTTCAGATAGGAATCCGCGAGGTTTGCGATCTCATCCGTGAGTCCGTTTCCTTCATTCCCTATCAAAAAGGCACTTTTTTCTGTAAACGTAAAAGTTTCATATGCCGCTGTTCCTTTCAGATGTGCCGCATACGTTTTTACCCCCGCCTCTTTGACCTGCCGGATCGTCTCTGCGAGATCCTCCGTATAGACAAACGGGATCCGGAAAATACTGCCCATCGTTGCACGGATGACCTTGGGATTATAGATATCGACGCACCCTTTGCTGAGGATCACGCCGGATAGTCCCGCACCTTCTCCGGCACGGATCATCGTTCCTAAATTCCCGGGATCCTGGAGATCTTCCAGAATGAGCAAAAGCGGCGCTTCTCCTGCAAGTACTTCATTCAGGGTATAAACAGGCTGCGCCATCACCGCCAGGATGCCCTGCGGATTCTGCGTGGCGGATAATTTTTTAAACACCGGATCCGCGACAACTTCATAGTCGTGCTTCTCCAGCAACTCCCGATTCTTTTCTTTGGATGCAAACGACTCCGAGACATACACCTCCCGAAGATCAAAAACAGGAGCCTCCTCATACATGCGGGGCCCCTCAATGACATAAACGCCTGCCCGGGAACGTTCTTTGGACTTCTCGAGCAGGCTGCTTAATTCTTTGATTCTGTTGTTGGATGCACTTGTGATCATCGCGCTAAACTCTTGCTTACCTGATATGCGTATTCAGACAGTTCCTTGGTCATGTTCAGTGCTTCTTCGATATCAAAGTCCACGATCTCACCGTTCTGTAAGCCGACGGTACGATTGCTCTTGCCTTCGACCAGGATATCTACAGAATAAGCACCCATCAGGGATGCATAATAACGATCCTTTGCCGTCGGTGAACCGCCACGCTGCATGTAACCTAAAATCGTTGCTCTGGTCTCAACGCCGGTTGCTGCCTCGATACGCTTTGCCATAGAGGTGGAGTGACCGATGCCTTCTGCGTTGATGATGATATGGTGTGTCTTACCCTTCTTACGGTTTGCAATGATGTTGTTGATGATCTGCTGCTCATCGTAATCATATTTTTCCGGAAGCAGGATATCCTCCGCACCATTGGCAATACCGCACCACAATGCGATATAACCTGCGTTACGTCCCATAACCTCGATGATGGAACATCTCTCATGGGAAGAGGAGGTATCTCTGACACGGTCGATCGCCTGCATTGCCGTATTGACTGCAGTATCGAAACCGATGGTATATTCTGTACAGCTGATATCAAGGTCGATCGTACCCGGCATGCCGATGGTATTGATACCGTTGCGGGACAGGGCCTGTGCACCTCGATAAGAACCGTCACCGCCGATGACAACCATGCCGTCGATCCCGTGCTTACGGCAGATCTCGGCACCCTTTGCCTGACCTTCCGGTGTCTTAAACTCCAGACAGCGTGCCGTACCTAAGATCGTACCGCCCTTCTGGATGATATCGGATACGCTGTGCGCATCCATATCGATGATCTCTTCGTTCAAAAGACCCTGATAGCCTTTCTTGATTCCCTTTACACTCAGTCCGCAGGAAAGTGCGCGTCTTACAACGGCACGGATTGCGGCATTCATGCCCGGTGCATCACCACCACTGGTCAGTACACCGATCGTCTTGATTTCCTTAGCCATGTGATATCCTCCGATCATATTCCGCCTGTGCGGAATCCGCTCCCCTTAGGCGCATCAGCCCTCGGAAAGCCTGCTTTACAAGCACTTCGGTGTGCTTGTGAATTCTTTATCATGCGTAGATTACATCATATTCCTTTTTTGCCGATTTTTCAAGATGTTCGGGCATGTTCGCGTAAATTTCCGCTCGTGCGCCGATCGGATATGCCACATGCAGCAGTTACACTTGCACGCGCAGACACTTACACCACGCGGATATTATCTTCGCCGAACCGCTCTTCGAGCGCGCCGACGAGCGCTGCATCCGCGGACACCGCCTGCTGTGGCGGAAGCCGTCTCATCAGCTTGGAGTCCTCGATGTAAATGACCACCTGATCGTTGCCCTCGCTCTCGGCGAGTGCATTCATCAGTCCGCTCTCCTGCGCTTCGTAATCCGACAGTGTCGGGAATTTGATCCACAGCTTTTTCGGGATCTCATGAAAGAGCGTGATCTTGGACGCGATGAGCTTCCCGTCTTTCTCTTCCTCTAAGGAAACACGCCCCTGGATAAAGACCTTTGCATCCTCCGTCAGCTTCTCACGATATTTATCGTAATCGCGCGGAAAGACGATGACTTCGATACTGCCCACCAGATCTTCCACGGTCAGAAACGCCATGATCTTATTGGTCTTGGTATATTTGATCTTGCATTCGGAGATGATGCCGCCGATCGTCACCATGGACTGATCCACGACTTTGGGTTCTTCCTCTTCCGTGAATTTGAAATCCGTCGTCTTGGCGGTCGCGTGTTTATTCCACAGATCCTCATATTCCTGCAGCGGATGGCCGCTGACATAGATGCCCATGACCTCTTTTTCAAACGCCAGCATCATATCTTTGGAATACTCACCGACATCCGGCAGCTTCACTTCGAAGCTCTGCTTCTGGTCTTCCTCGACAAAGTCAAAGAGAGACATCTGCCCTGCCATATTGTTGTTTTTATCCTGATGTACACTGTCCATGATCTTGACATAGATGCTCATGAACTGCTTTCTCGTTCCGCCCAGGGAGTCAAATGCGCCGGACTTGATAAAGTTCTCGATCGCACGCTTGTTGACCTCGCGGCTCCCGACTCTGGTGATAAAATCCTGCAGATTGCTGTATTTTCCATGTTCCGCACGGTCATCCAGGATTGCCTCGATGACAGGGCGTCCCACGCTCTTGATGGCCGTCAGTGCATAGCGGATCGCCCCGCGTACACCTTTCGCAGCCGGTGCATGCTCGCCGGCCCTCGCCATAGGCTCAGCCCCGCTCACTGCGCCGCCCATACGTTGCAGCGCTGCCATCGCGCCTTCCGGCGTCTCGCCACCGCCCAGCGGTGCGGCAGGCTTTGCAACGGTAAAGTCCTCTTCGCTTTCGTTGATGTCCGGCGGCAGGATTTCGATGCCCATCTCGCGGCAGACCAGGATATACTCTGCGACCTTACCCGGGTTATCGATGACACTCGTCATGAGTGCTGCCATAAATTCCACCGGATAATAGCATTTCAGATATGCGGTCTGGTACGATACCACCGCATAGCAGGCTGCATGCGATTTGTTAAACGCATACTTGGCAAAATCCATCATTTCATCATAGATCTTGCCGGCCACGTCTTCCGAAATTCCCTTGGAGATACAACCCGGCACGCCCTCGTTCTCGTTACCGAAGATGAAGTTCTTACGCTCTTCTTCCATGACGTGCTGTTTCTTTTTGGACATCGCACGCCGCACCAGATCGCTTCGGCCAAGCGTATAACCGCCCAGATCCCGTACGATCTGCATAACCTGCTCCTGATAAACGATACAGCCGTAGGTCGGCGAAAGGATCGGCTCCAGCTGCGGGCACAGATAGGTGATCGCAGAACCGTTATTTTTACCCGCGATATATTTCGGGATAAAGTCCATCGGACCCGGCCGGTACAGTGAGATCCCGGCGATGATATCCTCGAGATTCTGCGGCTTTAATTCCTTCATGAAACTCTTCATCCCGCCACTTTCCAGCTGGAAGACGCCTTCCGTCTTACCGGAAGAGATGTAGGAGAGCACCTTGGCATCGTTATAGTCGATGGCATCCATATCCAGGCGGATCCCACGGCTCTTCTCCACGAGCCGGCAGGCATTCTTGATGACCGTCAGGGTACGGAGCCCTAAAAAGTCCATCTTTAACAGACCCAGTTCTTCGATCGTCGTCATCGTAAACTGCGTCGTCACAGATCCGTCCGCGCCGAGGGATAACGGCACGAAATTTTCCGCCGGTTGCGAACAGATGACGACACCCGCGGCATGCATCGAGGTATTGCGCGGCAGGCCTTCGAGGCGCAGTGACATATCGATCAGGTGATGGATCTGTTCATCGGTTTCGTACGCATTTTTCAGATCCGGAGAGATCTGCAGCGCACGCTCCAGCGTGATATTCAGTTCAT
>JAILPR010000140.1 GCA_024699355.1 Lachnospiraceae bacterium | reverse complement strand
TCCGGAAAAAATGAAACAACTGCGTCTCCTTGCGGCCGGCATGGGATATCCGTTAAAGACCGGCAAGGAAGAGATCCACCCGAAGGAATTGCAGAAGCTTTTGGACAAGATCGAAGGGACGCAGGCGGAAAGCTATTTGAGCCGTTTGACGCTGCGCAGTATGAAGCGGGCGGTATATCAGACAGACTGTACCGGACACTTCGGTCTGGCCTGCCGGTATTATTGTCATTTCACTTCGCCGATCAGACGTTATCCGGATCTGCAGATCCACAGGATCATCAAGGAGCAGCTGCGCGGCAGACTGACCGAGGAGCGCAAGGCGCATTATGCAGCGATCCTCGAGGGCGTCTCCAAGCAGGCTTCCACGACGGAGCGGCGTGCGGATGAGGCGGAGCGCACCACGGAAAAGGTCAAGAAAGCACAGTATATGGCAGAACATCTTGGAGAGCAGTTCGAGGGTGTGATCTCGTCGATCACGGCCTGGGGCATTTATGTGGAACTGCCCAATACCGTGGAAGGAATGATCCCGGTGGCGGAGATGCTGGATGATTATTACATATTTGATCAGGAGCACTTTACGATGATCGGAGAGCATACGCATAAAACCTTTGTGCTCGGACAGAGCGTGAAGATCGAGGTGGAGCGTGTGGATACCGATGCTGCCAACATTGATTTCAAGCTTTGTAAATGATCGATATTTTAAACCGGGAGTTCATGGTATTTTGCCCAAAAACATTGTAGAATAAAGTTCAAGAGTAAGGCGGGCTGATCGATGCCGCCCGGATATAAAGCAGGAAGAGTGATGGCAAAAGAAGCAATGAAGCTGGTCGCCAACAACAAAAAGGCGTACCACGATTATTTTATAGAAGAAACCTATGAATGCGGGATCGTTTTGCACGGGACGGAGGTAAAGAGCCTGCGTCTCGGAAAGTGCAGTATCAAAGAAGGGTACTGCAGGATCGACAACGGGGAGATGTTTGTGTTGGGTATGAATATTTCACCGTATGAAATGGGCAATATTTTTAACCGCGATCCGTTGAGACCAAAGAAGCTGTTGCTGCATAAGGCAGAGATCCGAAAACTGCAGGGGCAGCTATCGCAGCAGGGCTATTCGCTGGTGCCGCTGCAGGTTTATTTTAAGGACGGTCGTGCCAAGGTGGAGATCGGTCTGGCGAAGGGTAAGAAGCTCTATGATAAGCGCGCGGATATCGCAAAGAAAGATCAGCGCAGAGAGCATGAACGAGAATTTAAGATCCAAAACCTATGATACTCCAATACGGTTAACACCGCGGGCGTTCACGCTCTTGATTTTTGTAAGGATGGATGATGGCAGACAGGGATGCCTTGAGCAGAAGGAGATTCCTGCAGCATGCAGAAAGGAGTTTGCATGAAGAAAGTAACGTATTTTCACTTTGAAGGATGCCCGTATTGCAGGCAGTGCAATGAGGTCATCAAGGAACTGATCGCTGAGCATCCGGAGTATGCGAAGGTGGAGTTTGAACACATCGATGAGCATGAGCAGCCTGAGATTGCGGATCAGTATGATTATTATGCGAATCCGTCGATGTTTATCGGCAAGGAAAAGATCTACGAATCTCATTTATTTGAGTCCAAAGAAGAGTGCCGTACGCATGTGGAAGAGGTCTTCCGCAGAGCGATGGAGGATTGATCAGAGAGACCTTCATTGACGGGCACTTTATTCCGATATAAAATAGGACAGGCAACGATCATCGTTGCTGATCCGGCCGGCAAATTCAGCAACCGGCCGCATAGATGTCTACGGGCATCTTATGGGTTAGTCAAGGTTTCGACAGGGGTCTTGCAGCTGGAGAAGCTATCCGCAGGCGATGCGTCAAATCGCAAAATTAAACTAAACGCTAACGATAATTTAGCACTCGCTGCCTAAGTGCAGCTGTCCGCCTCTTTGCACCTACACCTGGAGGACCGGGCATCAACGATGTAGGAAACGACGTGCGTTAAGCTTTGCGCGCATGGGCGTATCATGAAGCTACTGAATGCTTAGGGGTGTCTGTTTCCAAAAGCAGGAGGGAATGTGGAGCAATCCGCAATAACAGACTATGATAGTAGAAGGACAGGGAATGGGCTTTTGGACGCGGGTTCGACTCCCGCCTAATCCACTCGTGAGAGGATTCCGGTCAGGGATCCTTTGAACATGTGAAAGAACCGAAGTGTGTTATGATGGTCATAGCACCTCCGGTTCTTTCTTTATAGCTATGCAGTAATGATGTTTGCGAAGGGAGCTTCATTTTTCAATGGCAAATCAGCAGCAGTCAGTTTACTTAAATCATATCGCGGAGATCTATTTATATGAGTACTATATTGCAGGCGATCAGCCTTATGAGGTGGCATCCGGAGACCGGTTGTACGCACATCTAAGGCAGGGCCGGGTATGGATGCTGGAAAAGGATTATCAAAAGGCACTGGAAGAATTGCTGAGTGCGTTTGATTTAAATCCGGTGTGTATGGAAGCCATAAGCGGCATTATCACATGTCATAAACAACTGCGCCATCTTCAGGAAGCATTTGAATATACCGGGAAGATGTATCAGTACTGCTGCACGAGATCGGAACTTGCGGCATATTACAGAAATCTGGGCTGGTACTATCTGGAAATCTATGAGCCGGATGTGGCGGTAGCCTGTTACCAATACAGTAATCTGTTTGAACAATCACAACAGTCCGAAACGGAGATCCGGTTCCTGGAAGCAGCACTAAAGAAGACCTATGAGAAGATGGAAATCGAGCAGCTGCAGCGCATTCTTTCGGAGAATGAAATTCCGTTAAAGGCAAATTCGGTAACACTGGCCCTGGTGTATCAGGCAGGGAAGGAAGCCTATGAGATCGGAAATCGCGTGCAGGCGCATGATTGTTTTTGTATGGTGTACGATCTGACACAGGATC
>JAILPR010000095.1 GCA_024699355.1 Lachnospiraceae bacterium | reverse complement strand
CGCCAAAGGTCATGTCGTATCGAAATTCCTGGAAAATGCGACTGTGGAGGCCGGAGATTATATCAGTACCGAGTCCGCCATGAACTGTCATTTGAGCAGCGGAAATGAGATTGAAGTTACCGGCAAGAAGGGATTCATCGCCGGCGGAGATGTGATCGCAGCATCCAAGGTATCTGCAAAGACCCTTGGGTCAAATCTCGGCGCAACGACCAATATTACGGTCGGGATCTCGCCGGAACTGAAAAAAGAGATGGCAGGCCTGCAGAAGACAGTACAGGAGAACAACATCAACATTTCCAAGATGGAACCGATCCTGAACAACATGTTCCGCAGACAGGCCGGCGGAGAGAAACTGGAAGGATCTGTTCTTTTACAGCTCCAGACCCTTTCGCAGACCCGCAGACAAAAGATGGAAGAAAACCGTAAGATGCTGAAACGGATCGACGAGATCACGCAGGTTATGGATCTGGCAGCCAATCCGTGTGTGGTCTGTACCGGTGAAGTGTATTCCGGCGTGAAGATCACGATCGGCGATGTTTCAAAATATATCAAAGATGCGGTATCCTATTGTAAATTCATCCGCGAAGGCGGAGATGTCAGAATGACCGGAATCTAATCACACGTTTCAGATTCGTCATGGAGGACAAGATATGCCATCTATTGTGGAAATCAACGGCGGTATACCTCGTGTCATGGATTATGCGGCGCAGCGGCAACAGGAAGATGCCAAAGGTGCACTGCAACAGGCCAATATGAACACACAGCAGGATCGGGAGGCCAATGACCAACTGCTGACTGTGCATGAAAACGGGAATACGCAGGAATTGCAACTGGATCTTAGTACCGGAGGCGGTGGTGCCTTCTACGAAGGTGACGGTGGCAAACAACGAAAAAAGAAAGATGAGAAAGAAAAGACGCCGGAAGGCAAAGTGGTGATGAAGAATCCGTCCGGTGGCTTTGATATGAGGATTTGACGATATGGGTACTTTGGAAATCGTGATTCTGATCGTGGGGATCGTGGTGTGCATTGCAAGCTTTGTGATCCCTGTGAAGAAAGAAGAACTCAGTGCGCAGTCGCGGGAAGTCGCGGAAGCGGAGATCAAAGCGATGATCGCCAATGAACTTGGCACTGTGAAGAGCAAAATGGAAGGAATCACGGATGAAACAGCGCAGTATGCCATGGAAAAGGCAGAACGCGCCATGGAGCGCATCTCCAATGAAAAGATCATGGCGGTGAGTGACTATTCCGATACCGTGCTTGAAGAGATCCATAAGAATCATCAGGAAGTCGTTTTCCTGTATGACATGCTTAATGACAAGCAGGAAAGCGTCAAATCGACGGTGGCAGAGACGGATAAGTCTCTCAAAGACCTGATGGAACAGGTCAAGGATACGGAAGCGGATGTGACGCTTGCACAGACCGAATCCGCATTCCGTCCGATCGTTGTCGATCCGGCTTCGGCAAACGTGCTTGAGACGCCCAAGGAAGCGCCAAGACCTCGGACTCACGAAGAGATCGAAGCAATCTTTGCACCGCTCCAGCAGCAAATGACGCGGCAGGAAGCGGAGGAAGAAACCGTAGGATCCGACAGTGCATCAGATGGAGCGGAAAACACTCCGGATACCACAGATGCTGCATCCGGGATCGCAGGAGAAGATTTTGCAGATGAGGAGGAAGAAGTTGTCAATCCGGAGATCGCAGCGCTGATCGCAAATGAAAAGCAGAAATCTTCCGGCAGATCCGTAAAGGGTGCAAAGAGCAGCAAAGCAAAGACCACCAAAGCAAAGACTTCCAGGGCAAAAGCCGGTGGCAGTAAGCGGAAAGAGAGCGCTGGAAAGCCGGCATCGCTGGAACTTGATCTGATGAATGTGACCTCCAATACCGGCGGTAATTCCAATGACCGGATCCTGCGGATGCATGAGGCAGGCAAGTCCAATATGGCGATCGCCAGAGAACTGGGGCTTGGCATCGGAGAAGTACAGCTCGTCATCGATCTGTATCAGGGAGCAGGTGACGGACTATGAAACTGAGATATTATTTACGAGGGTTGGGGATCGGTCTGATCGTATCTTCCCTTTTACTTGCGGCAGCGCATCATTCCGACCGCTCAATGACCAAAGAAGAGATCATCGCACAGGCACAAAGCTATGGCTTGATCCTGGAAAATCCGAATGAAACACTGATCACCGCGGCAGAGACTGCCGGGACAGAGACCGCTGAGACGGAGACCGCCGCGACGGAGTCTGCACAGGCAGCGACCATTGAGGCAGAGACCGCCGCGACAGAGTCTATAGAAGCAGCGACCCTCGAAGCAGAGACCGATGTACTTGAGAGCGCTGAAGATGGGGATCAATATCGCGTGGAAGAGACTGCGGCAGAGTCTGAAAGCGCCGCAGAGTCCGAAAACACAGCAGAGTCCGAAAGCACAGCGGAGTCCGAAAGCACAGCAGAGTCCGAAAGTGCAGCGGAGTCCGAGTCCGGGGCGCTAAGCCTGACCGGTGCGATCGTGACGCTTTCCGTGCATTCCGGTGACAGTTCTGTTGCAGTCGCAAAGCGTGCACAGTCGTTAGGGCTTGTTTCTTCCGCAACTGCGTTTGATGCGTATTTGTGTCAGAACGGATATGATAAGCGGATCTGCGTCGGAGAGTATGAAATTGCTGTTGGCTCGTCGGAAAGCGAGATCGCAAAGACCATTACCGGAAAGTAAGCGATATAAGACCGGATGTGAAAAAACATCCGGTCTTTTGCATGTTTTGCTTGCATCTGGCATTTTTTTATGCTAATATTCGTATGTTGTGACTATAGAACACGTATGCCCTTTTTCGGGTGGTGCTCTACGGAGTGTCCCGAGGGATGTTTTGCTTGCTCGGCTGACATCAAGGCATACGGAAGAATAACCAAACGGAGGTAAGAACATGAGCGTTATTTCTATGAAGCAGTTACTGGAAGCAGGTGTACATTTCGGACACCAGACTAGAAGATGGAACCCGAAGATGGCTCCGTATATCTTCACTGAGAGAAACGGTATCCACATCATCGACCTGCAGAAATCTGTAGGCAAGGTTGACGAAGCATACAATGCGATCGTTGATATCGTATCCCAGGGAGGTACCGTACTGTTCGTTGGTACCAAGAAGCAGGCTCAGGATGCAGTTAAGGTTGAAGCTGAGCGTTGCGGTATGTTCTATGTAAATGAGAGATGGCTCGGCGGTATGCTGACCAACTTCAAGACTATTCAGTCCAGAATCGCAAGATTAAAGAAGATCGAAGAGATGTCTCAGGACGGTACATTCGACGTACTGCCGAAGAAGGAAGTTATCCAGATCAAGAAAGAATGGGATAAGCTTGAGAAGAACATCGGCGGTATCAAGAACATGGACAGAATTCCGGACTGCATCTTTGTTGTAGATCCGAAGAAGGAAAAGATCTGTGTACAGGAAGCTCGTACTCTTGGTGTAACACTGGTTGGTATCGGTGATACAAACTGTGATCCGGAAGAGCTTGACTATATCATCCCGGGCAATGACGATGCGATCAGAGCTGTAAAGCTGATCACTTCCAAGATGGCAGATGCTGTTATCGAAGGTAAGCAGGGTGAGTCCGCATACTCCGCAGAGGATGTTGCAAATGCGGAAGCTACTGATATCGAAGAAGTAGCAGAGTAATCACGTACGTTACATGAACCAGCATATTGTTTCATTATGCTGGTTCAACTTTTGAAACGATGAGATCAGGAGGATAAGAACATGGCTATTACAGCAGCAATGGTTAAGGATTTAAGAGAGCAGTCCGGCGCAGGTATGATGGATTGCAAGAAGGCACTGACAGAGTGCAACGGTAATATGGACGAAGCACTGGAGTTCTTAAGAAAGAACGGCCAGGCTAAGGCAGAGAAGAAAGCTAACAGAATCGCAGCAGAAGGTGTATGCCGTATCGCGATGGATGGTACTTCCAAGGGCGCTGTTGTGGAAGTAAACTCCGAGACAGACTTCGTTGCAAAGAACGAGAAGTTCACTGCTTATGTAGAGAAGGTTGCTGAGCAGGCACTTGCTTCCAATGCAGCTGATATCGATGCATTCCTGGCTGAAAGCTGGAAAGAAGATTCCGCTAAGACCGTAAACGATTCTCTGGTTGAGATGATCGCAGTGATCGGTGAGAAGCTGAGCATCAGAAGATTTGAAAAGGTAGAAGGCAAGGCTGTTGTAGGTTATCTGCACGGTGCAGGCCGTATCGGCGTTCTGGTAGCAGCTGATACAGATGTTGTAAACGATAACATCACTGAAGCACTGAAGAACATTGCAATGCAGATCGCAGCGCTGAATCCGAAGTATGTTGATAAGAGTGAAATCTCTGAAGAGTATATCGCTCATGAGAAAGAGATCCTGAAAGCTCAGATCCTGAACGATCCGAAGGAATCCCAGAAGCCGGAGAAGGTAATCGAGGGTATGATCAATGGTCGTATCAACAAAGAGCTGAAGGAAATCTGCCTGGTAGATCAGGTTTATGTTAAGGCAGAAGATGGCAAGCAGACGGTAGCTCAGTATCTTGCTCAGGTTGGCAAAGAGAACAACACAACGGTTGCGGTTACCAAGTTCGTTCGCTTTGAGACCGGCGAAGGCTTAGAGAAGAAGAATGAGGACTTCGCAGCAGAAGTTGCAGCTCAGATGAATGCTTAATTGAACTTTCCAATGTAAATATGAAAGAGTGTGTGCGATCCAATGCTCACACTCTTTTTTACATCTATGCCGGATCATCCCGGCAGTTTTCACTACTCTGCGGATCATCCCGGTAGTTTTCACTACTCTGCGGATCGCCCCGGCAGATGACAGGAGGCAGCAATGACGGTTTCAGAACAATGTGCGAAATTTATCGAGAAAAGTCCGACTGCGTTTCATGCGGTGGCACAAATGAAGGCTCGTTTGGTAGCAGAAGGGTATTCGGAACTGTTTGAAAAAGATCACTGGAACCTGGTACCGGAAGGCAAATACTTTGTGACCAGAGGCGGCAGTGCGCTGGCAGCGTTTGTGCTTCCGAAGAAGTGGACCGGGTTTCATATCATCGCTTCTCACAGTGATTCTCCGATGTTTAAATTAAAGGAACAGCCGGAGATGGAGGCTGAGAAGAGTTATATCAGGTTAAATGTCGAGAAATACGGTGGCATGTTGATGGCACCATGGCTTGACCGACCGTTGTCGATCGCAGGCAGGATCTTTACCGAAGATAGGAACAGCGGGACACTCTGTGAGCATCTGGTGGATCTGGAAGAGGATGCCTGCCTGATCCCGAATCTGGCCATTCATATGAACCGTGATGCCAATAATGGTTATGCGTATAATGCACAGAAGGATCTGCTTCCGTTGTATGCGCTGGCAGACCAAAAGACCTCGTTGATGAAGCGTATCGCAGCAAAGGCAGGCGTGGAAGAGGGAGACATTTTGGGCTCGGATCTGTTTGTGTATAACAGAACGGCACCGTCCATTTGGGGCGAGCACCGGGAGTTTATATCCGCACCGCGATTGGATGATCTGGAGTGTGCATTTGCATCTTTAGAGGGCTTTTTGAAGGGAAAGAAGCGAGAAAAGTGCTCGATCCATATCGTCTTTGACAATGAAGAGGTTGGAAGCGGCACCAAACAGGGCGCCTCAGCGACGTTCCTTGTGGATCTGTTACAGCGCATTGAGAAGAGTATGGGGCGTGATTATGAGGACTATGTCATCGATTTAGAGCATAGTTTCATGCTTTCTGCGGATAATGCGCATGCGGTTCATCCCAATGTGCCGGAAAAAGCAGATCCTGTAAACCGTCCGGTCATTGGCGGCGGTGTTGTTTTGAAGTTTAATGCAAATCAGAAATATTGTACGGATGGGGAATCTGCGGCAATGTTCCGGCAGCTTGCAAAGAAGGCAAAAGTGAAGACGCAGGTATTTACGAATCGTTCGGACGTGGCAGGCGGCTCAACACTTGGAAATCTGTCGACGCTTCGCGTGCCGATGAGAACTGCGGATATCGGACTGGCACAGCTGGCAATGCACTCCCCGTATGAAACAGCGGGGAATGCAGATCTTGCAGCTATGGTAAAGTTGTTTACGACATTTTTTGCATAAGCGGAAGGCGTTGCGTCAGGCCGCATGAACCGCAAAGCCGGCCTTGGCGAGGCGAACACGCAGTGCATAGCCGACAAAGGCGCTAAAGACGATTTTGACCAGATCTTCAACGATGAAAGGCAGCACGCCAACGGCCAGTGCCGCAGAGAAGGTCATCTGTGTGGAATAAGCAAGCCATGCGGTTCCGAAGGCATAGCAGACTGCAGTGCCGAGGATCATGCCAAAGATGCACAACGCATGGTTTTTGGCAAAACGATCGGTAAAGAGACCGGTGATGATCGCCAGGAAAACAAAGCCGATCAGGTAGCCACCTGTGGGACCGAGGAGTTTGCCGGGACCGGAAGTAAAGCCTGAGAATACCGGAACACCGACCAGACCGATGAGCAGGTAGAGCAGATAGGCTATGGTACCGCGCTTGGTATCCAGCACATACATGGTGATATAAATGACCAGGTTGGTGAAGGAAATGGGGACGCTTCCGATCGGAATGGATAAGGGCCCCAGGATGCACATCAGTGCAGCCATCAAGGCAATAAATGTGAGATCTTTGAGTTGATACTTGGATGTTTTCATTTGTTTGCTCCTTTGTGTTTATTACATGGGTATTATAGCAAAAGGAAACCTATTGTCAACTTAAAACAACCGACGGTTAACAATTAGGCGAGAGGAAGTTTACATTGGGTGGACTTTCATTGACAGATCCCCGGAATCTCTGTATTCTTTTGAAAATGGGTTTTGACAGGAGGAGAATATGTACAACGATTTATTCAGCATTGGTCCGGTGACGGTACACGGCTATGGTCTGATGGTAGCGCTTGGAATTATCGCTGCTTATCTGGTAGCAGAGTATCGTGCCAGAAAACGCAATATGGATCCGGATCATATATTTAATATTCTGATCTTTGGTGTGATCTTTGGCTTTACCGGGTCGAAACTGTTATATGCGATCACGGTGCTGCCTGAATTGCTCAGAGATCCTTCCGGCTTTTTTCAACACCTGGCAGACGGCTGGGTCGTTTACGGTGCGATCATCGGCGGCGTCGGTGCAGCAGCGGTTTATTGTAAGGTAAAGAAGATTTCGATCCTTTCTTATCTGGATCTGTGCGTGCCTTCATTGGCACTTGGACAGGCGATCGGCCGGATCGGCTGTCTGCTTGCGGGATGCTGCTATGGTGCTACAACCGACAGTTCGATGTGCATCGTCTTTACGCATTCCAATTATGCACCGAATCACGTGGCACTGATCCCGACGCAGATCTATTCCAGTTTGCTGAATTTCCTGAACTTTTTTGTGCTGCTCTTGATCGGCGCGAAGGCAAAGAAAAAAGGAATCGTGATTTCCTGCTATTTAATGTTCTATAGCGTGGGACGTTTCGTGATCGAGTTCTACCGCGGTGATCTGAATCGAGGCTTTGTCGGTAATTTATCGACCTCGCAGTTTATCGCGATCTTTATCTTTTTACTTGGCGTTGTGCTGTTTTTATTCTTTACAAAGAAGAACTATCCGGTAGATCGTGTGATCGCAGCCGCGGAGAAGAGCGGTGAAGCACCCGGTGAGCAGGAAGTACAACGCACGGACGCTTCCGATGTTCAGGATGCGCAGAGCAAGTAGCAATTGTTGGAAACCCGATTTGGGCATTTCGGTTTATTTTTCTCTTTGATACGGAGACAAACTAAGTGATAATTCACAAAAATGGTGATTTTGTTTGGAAACCCTTACAAGATCACCGTTTTTTTGCTATAATAGGGTCACTGAATTAGGAAATTCAAATCATTCGGGTAACCTACATAGTTTTAACATGCTGATCCGTATCGTTTTAGTTTTCGACGTTGCGGTTTTTTTACGCTGATTTTTTGGATTTTCAATCTTATGAACGGGGATATGAAGTAACTTTTTAGTTTCAAATGTGCTTTTCTACAATTTAAAAAGGAGGATGCAGATGTTTAAGGTCAATGATTATGTTGTGTATGGCAATGCCGGTGTTTGTAAGATCGAAACCATCGGACCCATGGCGATTGGCGCCGCGGACAAAGATTATTATACTCTGCAGCCGGTTTATCAGAAGGGCAGTCATATCTTTACACCTGTTGACAATGTAAAAGTGGTCATGAGACCGATTCTTTCCAAAGAAGAGTCAAATCAGTTGATTGATGAGATTGAAGATATTGATACCATCGAGATTACCGACGAAAAGGCAAAGGACGAGATCTTTAAAGAAAAGTTGAAAAACTGTGATTGCCGTGAATGTGTCAGTGTCATCAAGACGCTCTACCAGCGCATTGTAAAGCGCGAGGAGCAGGGAAAGAAGGCGACAAGCTCAGATGAGAGGTTCCTTCACCAGGCACAGGAAAGCCTCTACGGGGAACTCGCATTTTCTCTGAACATTGAGAAAAATGAAGTAGAGCAGTTCATTACGGATCGTATCGAATCGATCCACGCATAAGCAGTAGATAAAGCCATAAAAAGGCGGATCGGGGTGTTGCAAATTCATTGCAGCACCCTTTTTGGTTGCCTTGCGAAATGGGTATGGATGGTATAGAATAAATGCAGAATGGCAATGTGACTTATCCTGTGATATTGCCACATCAGTTACAGAACAGGTGGGATACGATCATGGAATCTAAATTCTCAAAAGTGAAGGTAAATAACGAAGTTGAATTGTGCAGGGTCACGGATGAGAAGGTAAAAGCGCTGGTAGAGAAAGCACTGCTTTCCGAGCGCATTTCCTATTTTATTAAATGGGAAAAGGGCGGGTTCTTTTCCGACAGACAGCCAAGCTTTGTATTTTGCATCAATGAGTGGCAGGTCGAAGCGGCAGAGAGTGCCATTTCCGCATTGGGAAATGAGGCGACAGCCAAAATCAAATATGTCAAACGTAAGACAGAAAACTTTTTATTCTAATTTTGAACATAAGATCAGAAGGCTGCAGGGAGAATGTTCAGCCTTTGGCAAGGAGATGTATGAATCAATTCAAGCTGGCACCATCGATTTTATCAGCTGATTTTAACAAATTGGGGGAAGAGATCCGGGCTGTTGAGAACAGCGGCCTTGAACTGTTACATATTGACGTGATGGATGGGAATTTTGTGCCGAGTATTTCTTACGGAATGCCGGTGATCAAATCCATTCGAAATGAAAGCGACCTGTTTTTCGATGTACATTTGATGATCGAGGATCCCGGTCGCTATATTTCTGATTTCGTGAACGCCGGTGCCAACGGGATCACGGTGCATGCCGAGGCGTGTACACATTTAAACCGCGTAATCGGTCAGATCAAAGAAGCCGGCGTAAAAGCAGCGGTAGCACTGAATCCCGCAACGCCGATCGATGTCCTTCGCTATGTCGAGGAAGATCTGGACATGATCCTTTTAATGACGGTGAATCCGGGCTTTGGCGGACAGAAATTTATCCCGCAGTCGATGCAAAAGATCCGTGAGCTGAGAGCACATTTGAGCGAACGAGGCCTGTCTACCGATATTCAGGTGGATGGCGGTATCAAGGCGGAAAATATTCGTGAAGTGGCAGATGCCGGTGCGACGATCTTTGTAGCGGGATCGAGTGTATTCCACGGAGATATCGCAAAGAATATCAAAGCGCTGCAGGATGCATTGCGGTAAGCAATGTGAAGAACCCGGCATGGAGGCAACGTCCGGGATACGGATCGAAGATTTGGAACAAAGGTATGGCAGAAGAACGTATCGAACAAGAACAACTTCATATGCTGGAGGAACTTCCGAAAGAAGAACAGGATGCAGAACGTGATGAGCTGCAGAAAGAATTGAAAGCACCCGATGCGTTTATCGAAGATGATCGCGCGGTAGCTTGCGGTTATCGCTTTATGTCTGCCGAGGATGCGGATATGGCGATCCAGGAAGAGAATGCCGTGAAGTATCTGAAGCAACACATGAAGTTTCAGGATGCCGAGCACTTAAAGAAGGTGTATCATAACGCCATTCAGGCAAGGACGTTTCAGACGCCTGTCGGTCTGCGCTTTTTGCAGCAGATCCGGGAGCAGATGCTGAAGCTGGGCGTGCCGGAAGAGGAGATCATTCCGGTGCCGGTGCTGCTAAGCTATGTGCGCAGAGAAAGCAGACGGGATGATCCTTCTGCACAAAAGAAACTGGAAGAACAAAAGAAGCGCAGGATGGACCGACTGACCACATCTGTGCTGTTAAATGTCGCCCTGGTGATCCTGGTGATCGCGATGTTCTATATCACGATGAAAAGCGACAATGCCAATATTTTGAATTACCGCAATGCGATCCTTGATGAGTATTCTTCGTGGGAAGAGGATCTGACTGCCAAAGATGCACAGCTTCGTGAGCGTGAACGTGCGCTTGAGAATGCCGGGCAGTGATCCGTCACAGGAAGGACACATTTATTTTCAATAATAAAATGTGTTTTAATTACATTTAAAGTTATCCGTGCATACTATGATCAAGAGCAGAAACGGTGATGCGCAGATCGCGCAGGAATAGGAGCAGGACATGGAACGTCTTAAGATTTTGGTCGTTGATGATGAAAGCAGAATGCGCAAGCTTGTCAAAGACTTTCTGGTGAAAAGCAATTATGAAGTGCTCGAAGCCGGCGACGGCGCAGAAGCGGTAGATATCTTTTTCAGAGAAAATGATGTTGCGTTGATCATACTTGATGTCATGATGCCTAAAATGGACGGCTGGGAAGTCTGCCGCGAAATCCGTAATTATTCCAAAGTGCCGATCATCATGTTGACTGCCAAGAGCGATGAGCGGGATGAACTGCAGGGATTTGAACTCGGGGTGGATGAATATATTTCCAAACCGTTCAGCCCGAAGATCCTGGTAGCACGTGTGGAAGCGATCCTGAGGCGCACAAACCAGATTTCCAAAGAAGACATCATGGATGTGGGTGGCATTATCATTAATAAAGCGGCACACATTGTGACGATCGACGGCAAAAATATCGATCTGAGCTTCAAAGAATTTGAACTCCTGTCGTATTTTGCAGAGAATCAGGGAATCGCTCTGTCCAGAGAGAAGATCCTCAACAATGTTTGGAATTATGATTATTACGGAGATGCCAGAACGATTGATACACATGTCAAAAAGCTGCGCAGTAAGCTCGGCGAAAAGGGCGATATGATCAAGACGATCTGGGGCATGGGCTACAAACTGGAAGCGGAAGCATAAATGATGAGTTTTGGGAAACGAAAAGCACATGAGCAGGAGCAAATGACGATACGCGGTCAGATTATGTTCGCGTTTATTTTTGTAACGTCTTTGGTCGTGATCATGTGCTTTATTGCGAATACGGCATTTTTACAGAGGTTCTATACCTGGAACAAGATCCAGTCGATCAGAAGCGCCTATGAGAGCTTTAACAGGGCCTCAAATTCCGGGATCCTGACCGAGGAAGAATTTGAAGTGGAGTGGACCAGGATCTGCAATAATTACAATATCAATGTCATCATTCTGGATGCGGATTCACAGACGGTGAAAACTTCTTCCAATGAAACGACCTTTCTGATCCGGGAACTTTTGGATTACTTCTTTGGATATGTATCTCCGGACAATGAATTAAATGAAGTACATGTCCTTTCGCAATCGGAGATGTATACCCTGCAGCTGGTAAATGATGCGCGTATGAACGCGGAATTTCTGGAAATGTGGGGCATGCTCGATAACGGCAATCCGTTTCTGATCCGAAGCCCGATCGAAAGTATTCAGGAAAGTGTATCCATCGCAAACCGATTCCTGCTATATGTAGGAACGCTTGCGATCCTTTTTGGTGCCGTACTTGCCGGCATCACATCGACTCGTATCACGCGACCGATCTGCAAACTGACGGAAATTTCCGAGCGTATGTCACATCTGGACTTTGATGTAAAGTATCAGGGCAATGATACCAGGGAGATCGCACGCCTCGGCAAAAATATGAACGAGCTCTCCAATGCACTTGAGAGAACCATTTCAGAACTGAAGACCGCCAATAACGAATTGCTGAGAGATATCGAGCATAAGGAAAAAACCGATGAAATGCGACGTGAATTTTTATCCAACGTGTCGCATGAATTGAAGACCCCGATCGCTCTCATCCAGGGCTATGCCGAAGGCCTGAAAGAGGGGATCAACGAAGATCCGGAAGGCACGGAATTTTACTGCGATGTGATCATGGACGAGTCCGCCAAGATGAATAACATGGTCAAAAAGATCCTGACACTCAATCAATTGGAGTTTGGTGATGATCCTGTCAGCGTCGAACGATTTGATATCGTGACGCTGGTAAAGAATTATCTGCAAACTGCCGATATATTAATAAGGCAACATGAGGCCAATGTCCGTATGGATGATTATCCGACAATCTGTGTATGGGCGGATGAATTCAAAATCGAAGAAGTCTTTATGAATTACTTTACCAATGCCCTGAACCATCTGGGCGGCGATAAGATCATTGATGTAAAGATCGAACAGAAGGATAAGACGGTACGTGTCTCCGTATTTAATACCGGGGATCCGATCCCGGAAGAGAGCCTGCCGCATCTGTTTGAAAAATTCTATAAGGTGGATAAAGCAAGAACCAGAGAATACGGCGGCAGCGGTGTTGGTCTTTCTATTGTAAAGGCCATTATGGATTCGCTCCATCAGGACTATGGCGTGCTCAATTATGATAACGGTGTCGAATTCTGGTTTGAGCTTGATATGCAGCAGCAAAGTTGATCTTTAAGGGCAAACCATCTGCAACAGCAGGCAGTATCGCCTACGGGCGGAGAAACGGAGCAAAATATGAGGATGAGGTATCCGGGCATAGGATGTGCAGTGATACTTTCCATCAGTCTCTTAACGGGATGCGGTAGCGCGATCCCGGAGATGTCTGAGGGGGAAATGGGCGTTGTGACACAATACGCCGCAGACTTTCTGTTAGATACCAATGAAGATGCCAGCAGACTGGTCGATACGGAAGAAGTAACGGCACAGGTGCGCGCAGAAGCGATACACAAGGCAGAAGTGGCTGCAAAGATCAAAGCAAATCAAGAGGCACGTGAGCGCGCGGGAGAAGAGGAAGAAGAAACCGACGAAGACGTGCCGGTAAATGATGCCAAGGTGGTAAACGGAGATGGCTCACAGGCGCAGGAGATCCGCTATGAAGCTTCCGATCTGTCATCGATCCTTGGATTAAATGGTATTGATGTCTCTTATATCGGAGCAGAAATGTCGGATCGGTATGCGGATGAAACAGAAGAAGAATTCGCACCGGAGATCACTGCTACCAGCGGGACCACCCTTTTGATCACCAGATTTCAATTGACCAACATGACCGAGGCGGAAGTGGATGCGGATGTCTTTTCCACCAATGCAACATTCCGGTTGCGTGCCAATGAATCTACCGGAGGCAGCACCCTGCTGACCATGCTTCTTTCGGATCTCAGTACGATGGAAAAAATCTTTGCTCCCGGAGAGAGCGCAGAATATGTACTGATCAGTCAGATCGATGCAGCCACAGCCCAGATCGATACGTTAACCCTTACCGTAAGCTGTAACGGGGAAACCTATACGGTTCAATTACAGTGACCGGATCGAATTTATCGGCGCCGAAGGAAACTTCGGCGCTTTTTGATTTGTGATTTTAAATTTGATGAAAAATCTTTTGTTTTTTGGTTGACTTTTAAAGGGCGGACGAGTATAGTAAATTTTGCTGTCGCAAGACAGTATTTACCACGAAGAACTACAGATGCAGCTTGGAAATCAGACCGGACTTTGATCCGCGAACTGGTTACGACAAAATCAAAAAGTTCTTGACAGAGATAAGTCATTGTGGTAAATTACAATAGTTGCGCGTCACCAAGGCGCACAGCACAGAACCTTGACAAACAAACAGTAATGCAACCCTGAAAATTCTTTAAAAGAGAAAATTCAGAAGAACAAAAATAACCTAACAAACAGTAAGGCTATTAT
>JAILPR010000067.1 GCA_024699355.1 Lachnospiraceae bacterium | reverse complement strand
AATTATTCCAGAGAATATTACTGCATCGGCAATCTCTACCGGATCCTGGATTCGATGCTGCTCAATTCTTCCACCCGTGAGGAAGTGCAGTTCGATCATACGCTCCTGTATGTCAAAAATGCGATCGCCTTTATCAAACTCAATTACAGCGGCCCGATCCGCATCGATAAACTGGCTTATTCCTTCGGACTGAACCGCAGCTACCTAACCAGGCTCTTCAAAGATGCCACCGGCTATACCCTGCAGGAATATGTCCTGATCTATCGCATGAAAATGGCGACACAGCTCCTGCTCGATACCCCGGAGAGTATCCAGGATATCGCACTGGCGGTTGGCTATACGGATACCTTTACCTTTTCCAAAGCCTTTAAACGCCATACCGGCAAGTCACCGTCACAGTACCGTGCCGCGCAGGAAGCTGACACGCCGCCGGCAGATCAAACGCCCCCGGCACAGATCTCTTAACGCATAAAAGGTGCCACCTCACAAACAACTGTGAGGTGACACCTTTTTTCTTGTGTTCTGTCAACACTGTTATCCTGCCGCTTAGTGTCCGCAGTGTCCGCCGCAGTGATGATCTTCACCGTGATGATGGCCTTCGCCGTGATGATGGCCTTCGCCGTGGCCACCGCAGCTATGTCCTTCTTCATGATGAGAGCAGGTCACATCCGGGTTGTAAGTCAGATTGCCGGAGATCAGGGCTTTGACTGCCTCATCCGCATTACCGGATACCCCGCCGTAAAGCTTGATGCCGGCTTCGCTTAATGCCATCTGCGCACCACCGCCGATACCGCCGCAGATCAGGGTATCGACATTACCGCCCAGCAGAAAGCCTGCAAGCGCGCCATGTCCCTGGCCATTGGTATCGACCACTTCTTCGTGGACGATCTGCCCATCCTGCACATCATAAACCTTAAACTGCTCCGTATGTCCAAAATGCTGGAAAATCTCACCGTTCTCATAGGTTACCGCTATTCTCATTTCTTGCTCTCCTTTTACTCTGCTACAGGAACTCATCTCATCCTGTGCGATCTGAAACTTCACATTGCCGCCGGAAATCATCAGCGATCTTCCTTCTACAAGCATCCGCGCGATCTTTTGACGGGCACTTTCATACATCGCCGTCACAGTCGTACGGGCAACGCCCATCTGTATGGCGCATTGCTCCTGCGTCATGCCTTCCATATCCAGGAGACGAATGGTTTCAAATTCATCAAAGGTTAATTGAATCGCATCTTCTGCCACCGATTCCGTCGGTCCGAATCCGAACTGTCCCGGTAATCCTGATACATTTCTGCATTTCGCTGTTTTCGGCATCGCTGATCCTTTCTGACATATGTCAATTATAATATATTCCTTATTTTGACATATGTCAACAAGTTTGAGAATCTGTCGTAACGCTACGCGATCCCGGCTCGTGCCGGTCGCACGGATCTCAAAGGACGATCATGATCCTCGTGCCAAGCTCGGTTCTGGAGATGACTTCGAAATGACCGCCGTGTCGATCCACGATCCACTTGGCAATGGAGAGCCCCAGGCCGGTGCCCTGATACCCCCTTGCTTCATCGGAGCGGTAAAAGCGCTCAAACATGTGCGCCACATCCGCTTCCGACATGCCGATGCCGGTATCCTCGACCATCAGATACGGTTTCTGCTCACTCGTAAGTCCGATGCCCAGGATGATCTCATCCATCTCTTTGGTATACTTGGCCGCGTTATCCACCAGGATCCGCACTGCCTGCTTTAAGAGCGCGCGATCCGCATTGACCGTGATCTCGCGCTCACTGTTTCTGAAACGATACGGATGATGCTCATCGATCATAAAGGACTCTTCATAGATCTCCTGCATCAGCTGGTTCAGGCTGAACGGTTCTTTGTTCAGCACGGTTTTGCCGCTGTCTCCTCTGGCCAGGAATAACAGCTGCTCCACCAGGGTATTCATATGGTTTGCTTCGTTGGAGATCGCCGCGATCGACTCATCCAACACCTTTTCATCCGATCTGCCCCATCTCTCCAACATCCCGGCATAGCCCTGAATGACCGCGATCGGCGTACGTAGCTCATGCGAAGCGTCATTGACAAAGCGCGCCTGCTGCCGGTAGGAATCTTTGAGTCGCTCGATCAGATGATTGACCGCAAGCTCGATCCCCAAAAGCTCCTTATCATGCAGACTGATGTAATGATTGTCTTCCGGATTGACCTGATCGATCGCATCCTCGATCAGATGATATTTTTCTTCGGAAAAAGCCAGCCGGTTTAACTCATCCGTCTTTTGTGCGATCTCCCGGATCGGCCTAAGGATCCGGTGCACCTTTTTTGCCACCGCAGGGATTGCCCCCAGTATGGAGATCAGCTGCACTCCAAAGCAGATCGCCAGAAAGATGCAGATGTGCCAAAAGACCTCATAACATGCTACAGACAGTAGTAGCTCGCCCTCCATCGAATGCACCTGATAGCACACATCCGCCAAAGCACCGCTTGCGGAAAAGAGGCTCCGGTCTCTGCGCCAGATGACCTCTCCCAAAACCTCCATCTCTTTCATATAGGCCCACATCACCGTCAGGACCACAAATAAAAACAGATCCATCCTGACATACAGGCCAAGCCTGCTGCCGATGATCTGCCACTCCAGCTGATGCGCGATCGACGTCATCCTGCCGGTACTTTTCACATCATGATACGGTTTCGGATTTGATGACATAGCCAACTCCCCTCACTGTCGTGATCATCTTCACGTCATAAGCATCATCGATCTTCGCGCGCAGGTAACGGATATAGACATCGATCATGTTGGTCTCACCGACATAATCATAGCCGCAGACCTTCTCGAGCAGACTGTCCCTGGATAAGACGATGTCCTGATTTTGCAGCAGCATTTCCAGCATCATAAATTCGCGGTTGGTCAGCGTGATCAGATGACCGTCATAGGTCACCTCATGCCGCTTTTCATTTAAGACCAGTTTCTGCCAGGTATAGATTCCTTCCTCTCCCTGACGATCCTTTCCCATCTCGCCACTGCCGGATTGTTTGCCATGCAGTTTTAATGCCACGCGCACCCTGGCCAGCAGCTCTTCAATGGCAAAGGGCTTGGTGATATAATCCACCGCGCCGCCATCTAAGCCCGATACTTTATCCATGACCGCATCCCGCGCCGTTAATAATATCGTCGGAGTCGGATGCTCCTGCATCAGGCGCCGGAGCACCTCTAAACCGTTTAATCCCGGCAGCATGATATCCAGCAGGATCAGGTCAAAGTCCTGCGTGATCGCCATTTGCAGACCTTCCCTGCCGTCAAATGCCTTGCTGACTTCATATCCTTCATGCACCAGTTCCAGTTCCACGAACCGTGCCAGTTTTTCTTCATCTTCCACGATCAATACATGTGCTGCCATCATCTCTCCCTACGCAATTTGCCTGCACTGACAAACAGTGCAGGCAGCGTTCTCATGCCTCTTTGTTAAAATCTTCTTTGACGTGCTCTGCGGTCTCTTTGACCTTATCCATCACATGGTTTGCACCGTCTAAATTGTTCTTTCCGTAGAACTGATATCTCCAGTCAAAGAACAGCGATACCGCGATCAGGATCAGTACGACCCACCAGCCGAACGCCAGCACCAGCACCGCGCCCCAGAGCGGCAGATCGATCATCGGCTCCTCGTGGTGCGACACCTTTAAATGATTATCGGAAAGGTAGCGTACCACCTTCTTTACAAAGTCCTTAAACTGTTGTGCGTGCTCTTCTCTGCTTTCTTTGGAAGCTTTGACCGGCACCACATCGCAGGCTCTCGTCTCGCGATACGCTGTCGAATGCATCTCCTCGTTCGGTGAGTAGGCCTTGCCCTCACGCTCCAGCAGGATCATCGCATC
>JAILPR010000053.1 GCA_024699355.1 Lachnospiraceae bacterium | reverse complement strand
CTCGCCAAGCTCTTTGCCTCCTGCCTCCGGATGATCATAAAGAAACTCCGTGATCGCATTGTAATCCCAGCCACTGCCCGGCTCGGTCTCTTCCGAACCGTACATGTAGTCCGCGTACGTGGCAAGGATCGTGGCGGTCTCCACCGTTCCCATCAGACACGCATCAAAGCCGATGAAGTCAAATTTTTGTCCCATATTCTGAGAGGCACTGTAGAGTGCCTGATCGATCTCCAAGAGGCTCAAAGAGTCATAATCCGACATCTCATCAAAGCACACACCCGTGATCGAACCGCCGCCGTGATCCCAGAAGATCAGGCCCGTATGCTCGGACGGATAGTTTTCGGTGCCCCAGGTCAAAAAGTCGGTCAGTGTCGCACTATCGCCCATGCCGGCAATTGACTGCTCATCCACCAGTTCCATGTAGCCGTCCTGCAGGAGAAAGCGCTGTGTCGCGTTGCTGTCCACTTCATCGTTGTACCAGGCCTGCGTACCGCCGGTCTGTACGATGTAGCGCACATTGTCTGCGCCATCGATAGAGAGCATCTCTTCCATATCGCCCGTCGCCATGCCGTAGAAGGACTCCAGGTCCGTACCGCACAGATACACAAAGATCGTCCAGATCCCGTCTTCCACCGCTTCTCCGTGAAAGGAGTCAAACCGCGTGATGCTCAGCTCTCCGCTCTTCCCGTTCACACTCAGTTCCATACCTCTTGTCAGGTCGGCGCTCAGTGGCGTAGCCGTAACGTTGCTGTCCCCCTCACCACTTTGCTTTTCTTCTTTTTCTTCTTCATCTTCTTCGTCGTCATCTTCTACCTGTGCATACTCCGTATCCTCATCCTCGCCCAGCAGGCAGGAGCCAAGACCGAGGAGTACCACTACCCCTAAGATGACCCCGATTACTTTTTTCTTCATATCTGTATTGCCCCTTACTCTTCGATCCACTCACCGGTCTCGGTATCCAGCCAGTAAATGGTTTCACTATTTTCCTCCATCGCGCCGTAGACATCTTCCTCTTCTGCATACACATAGATAAAGCCTGTCTCTTCGTCATAGATGAACCACAGCCCATCCTCGTACGTCCAGTCCTCCTTGGTCCAGCTCTCATCTAAGAGGTTCCACCAGTCATACGTGACTTCCGTGCCATAGGTATAGGCATCGGTATCATAGTCATTCTCATATCCGCTGTCGACATAGGAATCATCCGCATTCTCTGCCGCGGTATTGTCTTCGACGACATTTTCCACCGGCTCACTTGCCGCAACCGCTGCATAGTCTGTGCCGTACTGATTGCCGCCAAAAGCATTGTCAAAGCTGTAAATCGTACCATATGCCTGCGGCAGGACTGTGGAGATCGCCAGACTCGAGTTGCCGACGGTATGATCCTGTGTCAGCTGCGCTGAGGTGATGTCAAAGTAGTTATAACGATACGTACCGTTATCCTGATCATCCCAGGTGACGTCCATCATGTAGTAATCGTTATCCAGCTTTAAGAGGTTCCAGGAATGATCCCCTCCCGCATCGCCGACGATCACTGTGCACTGAATGCCCATCTTGTGCATCATATAGTCAAAGCTCTTGGAATAACCTGCACATACACACTGGCGCTGCACGAGGCCCCCGTAAATCGTCTGATCCGCCGCTCCTGTATGCGTATAGGTGATCTGATCGACCAGATAGTCATGCGCATACTTTACCTTTTCGACATCGGAGCCAAGGTTCCACATCGCATTTAAGGCATCTGCCGAACTTGCTTCCACTGCTGCGACCAAATCGGCAGCGTTCTCTTCAAAGTAGGTCGGCACGACCTGCGTAACGATGTTGTTCTGGTTATGGTAGTAGCTTGCAGTGTTGCTTAAAAATACAAACTCCGGATGATCATAATAGACGCTGAAGTATACCGTATCCATATCCGCAAGAGGGACCGGAACCGACATCATGATCGTCTCCTCCCGTGCGGCGATGCCTGCACAGATCTGGTCATAGGCCTTTTGGTAGGTCGATGATAAATTGTTACGATACATGTAAAAATCTTCCGGAAGCGGTGTTCCGTCCAGTTTCGTCCCGACGACCTGATTGATGACCGTCGTGCTTCTGCGCACGGCTCTGGTGGGATTTTCATCCAGCGCCGCACTGGAGGATCCGGTCGACAAACCGCATCTTGTCACATTCTCGCCTGCAGATCCGTCTGCGGTATCGACCGCTTCTGTCACTTCTGCGATCGAACCTTCGGTATCTTCCATCTCCGCGTCATAGCTTTCTTCATGCGCGGTATCCTCGTAGGCAGATCCATCGTCCTCTCCGCCAAACAACAGGCCGCAAAGTCCAAGGGCTACAACGCCGCCCCCAATAGCTGTAATCACTTTCCTGTTCATAATGCTCCTCTCTCATATCTGCGTCCCGCCTGCAAGACTCTGTGCACAGCAGGCACGTATTTTTACACTAAACAGATTTTAGTGGATACTTTTTTCAAAGGATAGTACCCCTATGGTTACCTTGCCTGTTTTTTTGCATCAAAAAAGCAGTCACCCTACGGTAACTGCTCTCCTGTTTCCTGCCTGCCGCTTTGGCGCCTCCTCCCGGATCCCGGGAAGCGCAAAAGCGCTTATCCGCGATGGACCAGCCCCAGCTGCGCTGCTTTACGCTCCGCCTCTGCTCTGCCCTTCACGTCCAGTTTCTTATAAATATTACGATTGTGCTTCTTTAAGCCGTCATACGAGATCTTCATCTGCGCGCAGATCTCATCGGTCGACATGCCGGCGCACAACATCGAAAGTACCTGTGCCTCTCTGGCCGTCAGATCTACCGTCTGTTTCGGGATAAAGCGCAGATAATCCGGATAAGCCGATGCGACCTTAAACGTCTCATGCATCACCTGCTCGATAAACGAAGCATCCAGATCCGCAAACGCTCCTTCCTCCCGGAGCTGCACAAGGAGCGGATACACCGCCGCGCCTTCCAGGGCGATCAGCCGCACGAAATGATACTCCGCCGCATGATGCACCGCCTGTGTCAGGCACGCCTTCCAGTTCTCGCTCTCCATCCGGTAGAGGATGATCGCTTTTAAGACCCCGCTCTCCATCTGATGAAAATAACGCCGGTACATCTGATAGTACCCATCCAGGAACGTTGCCAGATCAAAGGCTTCGATCAGGCGGTTCTCTGCGATCAGACACCGCAACTTCATCATCTGCTGATAACGCTCCGTGATATAGAAAAATACCCTGGCATCCGGGATCTTCTCGATATAAGCACCGATCTCGTCTCCGCCACCGCCATAGAGGCCGACCCAGATCCCCATTGCCTCGAGATTGGGCAGTAAATGCACGGCTTCCTGTGCCTTTACCTTCTCGACAAACGAGGTATAGATCCGCTTTGCGGAAGGGAGCTGCCCCTCCACTAAGTGCTGGCGCATCTGGATCCCGAGTGCGACAAAGCACATCTCGATCGTGCCGCCGTAAGAGGCGACTTCATAACAGTCATTGGCTCTGGTGAGGACCTCATAGGCATCCATGGTACCCTTTTCGAAGCCACTCTCCGCGATGGCTACCGTCACCAGCCCCTTACCCCAGCTGCCCAGGATCGACTCCAAGGGCTTGCCCATAAACTTCGCGATCTGCGTATCATTCTTGGACCACTCGCAAAAATCAAGCCCACCGTTCATGATCGAAGGGATATTACCCGTCGCGCAAAACTCCGGAAGTACGATATCGCCCTTGCGGATCAGGGAAAAGACATCGCTCATGATGCGCAGGATCCCTTTGGTCCCGCGATGGGGCAGCGCAATGTCCAGATACGCAAGCCTCGTCCTTGCTTCTCTTCGAAGTTCCTTGGGGTGCGTATCCTCTTTATAATAAAGTTCTAATTCCCGGTACCACTCTTCGGACTTTTCCGGCATCAGGATCAGGCTGTAGATCATACACATGCCGGCCATCAGGACCGGTGACTCGATCAGCTCTTTGCGATCCATCCGGAAATAATACTCTCTGGTATCAACATAATGTCCCATGCCCGGATGCGTATAGGCGTTTCGGATCAGCAGATCCTTGACATTCTGCACCGCATCGGCTTTTTGATAATATTTCAGCGCGTTCTCGATATCGCCCTGCTGCTCATAAAAGCTGGCAGCGCGTACGTAATTGGCGTCAATGGCTTCTTTGGACCAGACCAGATTCTGCTTCCAGCAGAAGTACTGCTTGATCTCGCCACGGAACGAATAGTATCCGCCGCTGCGCACCTGCAGCTGGCTCATCCGCTCACGGCAATACTCGATCGTCCGACCCGTCGCCGGATCGCCCGTCACCTGCTCTGCCATCTCGCACGTAAACTCATCGAACTGGCACATCGAAAGTGCAAAGCGCACAAACGCCTCCGGCCACTCGTGATACAGCGCGCCGTCCCAGAGATGAAACATATCCAGGCGCACGCCGGCCCTCACATCCTCCGAATAACGGATGTCGCCTTCCATGCGCATCACATAACTGTGCAGCGCCCGCGGATAGCCTTGTGAAGCCTGCGTGATCGGCGCCACATCATCCGGATGCAGCTCGATCCCTCGATCTTTAAAAAATTCGTCGACCTCTTTTTCGCCCAGTGCCAGATCCTTTTCGCGGATCCGCACAAAGCCGAGGTCCATATCTTCACTGACCAGAAACCTGGGTACCGTGCTGCCTCTGGTGAGCATCACCACCTGCAGACCCGGCGTATGCAGGAGCGATTTTAGATACCGGATGGAATCCTCTTCATAGAGATGATGCATATCCTCGATGATCACGATACTCTCGCGAAACGAATCGAGTGGCGGCATCTGTGTCAGATTCCCGTCCTTGCAATACAGCACCATCGGTTTCTTGCGGCGGTAATAGTACTCTGCCGCAGCGCTCTTCCCCCAGCCGCTGGCTGCCATCATGATCACAGGCGCATAAAATTCTTCTGCCTTTTTCAGTTTATCAAAGACCTGTGGTACTTTGATATATCCCATAACTACCCCTTGCCATCCCCTCATGTCGTTCATTTATGTCAATCATCATTGTATCAAAAAAACGCTCTCTTCACCATTGCAATTTTCCTCTACGCCCCGTAAAGTAGAAGAGATTTAAAAATTATACACAAGGAAGTTTCTTATGAATTCACTGACACACAAGATTACCCGTGCACACCTCAAGACCATCGCTGTCATCACCATGACGCTCGACCATTTCGGTGCGATCATCATCGAAACCCTGATGAACCGGACACCGGGGGATCAGCAATTGGTGATGCTCTACGTACTCCTGCGGATCATCGGACGCATCGCCTTTCCGCTCTATGCCTATCTCCTGGCAGAAGGCATCACCCATACGCACAACCGGATCGCTTACCTGCTCCGCATCGGTGCCTTTGCCCTGATCTCGGAAATCCCGTTTGACATCGGCTTATCCCTGAGCAAAGTCAATCTCAGAAACGGACATTTCTTTGAGCTCTCCTACCAGAATGTCTTCTTTACGTTATTTCTGGGCTTTGCTGTGATGTGCCTGATCGAGCACCTCTACGAAACCTGCAAGCCGAATCATCCGCTCCTACAGCTCTGCGGACTGATCGCGGCACTGATCGCCTCCTATATCGGCGAGTTCATCCACTGCGACTACGGCGCGGAAGGCGTCTTTGCGGTATATGC
>JAILPR010000045.1 GCA_024699355.1 Lachnospiraceae bacterium | reverse complement strand
TTCCGAGCCGCGGATCGATCCGGCGATAATCCCTCGTATTATATCCATGCGTATCCGAATCAAAGACCGGTCCGAAATACACCGCTTTGACACCCAGTTTTTGCAGATGCGGAATCCACTCCCTGATCTGCAGGATCCTGTGTGCCTCCACACCATCATTTTCAAATGGTGCTCCCGTCATCCCCAGGGGATAGATCTGATAAAACCCGCCTTCATAAGCCCACATCGCATTGCCTCCTTTTATGATTTTGCCGTTCCCGGTCCTTACCGCTTCCTGACAATTGTCATTGTTCAGTAGTTGAACTTCCTTCTGATTATTGTGATCGTTTTACTGATATTTGGGTTTACGTAATAATTGTATACATTCGTTGACTAATTCAGTTCTTTTCCCGATCATTTATCCTCAATATCCACAACGAGGTGTGGATAAATCTGTCACCTCGGTCAGAAATGGGGTCGAAATTGTGAAATTTTGGCATTTATCCACATTTGACACTCCTGTCACGGTCAAATTTGATGTGGATAAGAAACATAGGTTGTTCACAAAGTCAAGCGATTTTTTCATCTTTTTCAAGAAATATTTTTCAAAAATCATACTATTTATGTTAACTAAATCGCATTTTTCTGTTTGAATTCTTAACAATCCCCGAGTTTATGGGATTTTTAGAATTGACTATATTAGTACTGATCTGTATTTCCGATTTTGAAATCATAATTATCTCTATTTCGGCTGTGTGTTCCAAAAATCGTCGATCACATTTTTTACTCCTGCGATCGTGACTTTATGATAATTTGTCCACTCCTTCGGAAACATCCGGACATAGCTGTTTTGTAAAAATCGCTCATCGAGCAGTGCCACAATTCCGGTATCCTCTACCGTACGGATCACGCGCCCTGCTGCCTGTGCCACCTTATTCATGCCGGGATACTGATACGCATAGCGGAAGCCATCCCGATCCTCTTCTTTAAAGAAGCTGCTCATCAGCTCCCGTTCGTTGCAGACCTGCGGCAGTCCCGTCCCGACGATGATCGCACCGATCAGCTGCTCGCCCTTTAAGTCGATCCCTTCGCTAAAGATCCCGCCCAGGACGCAAAAGCCGATGAGATGTGCTGCGCGCTCCGGTGTATCGGCATCCCCGATCAGTGGTTCCGGCGCTTCGGCATCCGCTGCGCCCCGGCCGCTTTGTGCAAACCGTGCCAAAAAGGCCTCGCGGTCCTCTTCCTTCATATATTCTTCCTGGCAAAGGATCTCATCCGTCTCATCGAGAAAGTACGTCTCATAAACGTCCCGCACCTCCTGCAAAAACGCATGTGACGGGAAAAAGACCATGTAGTTGCCGTCTCTGGCTCTCGTGATCTCCTTGATATAAGAAGCGATCCGCAGATACTCTTCCTGCCCGCGTCTCGTATATTTGCTGGTGACATCGCTTGCGATCAGCAGGAGGCGCTTGCCCGGATCAAAGACCGAGTCCGCATACACCTCATAGTCATCCTCCAGGCCGCCGAGCAGCCCCTTATAATATTGAATCGGCAGAAGCGTTGCCGAAAAAAGAATCGTGCTGCGCCCTCTGCCCATGCATTCCTGCAGATTGCTAGCCGGATCGACGCAAAAGAGCTTCACGATAAAGCTGCCGTCGCTCTCCAATTCGCTGTAGATCACATAGTGCTCATCGAGTTTGTCATAGATCAGCAGGAAGTGCGAAAGTTCAAAGAAGAACTCCAGCACATCATCATGCACCACGCTCTCTTTTTTGTCCTCAAGAAACGTCTCGATGGTCGAAGAGAGGCGCGTAAGAGTCACCACCAGCGCATCGATCGAGGAGAGGACATTGCACCCGGTGCATTCTTTTTTGAGTGCCAGAAACTCTTTGTTGCTTTTGGAAAGTGCCCGCGCGATCTTTGGTTCATGCTCCAGCACGGTCTTTCGGAGCGTCATCAGATCCTCTTTGCGCAGCACCGCACTGTACATGCTCCGGCCACGCTCCAAGAGATTATGCGCCTCATCCACGAGGAACTGGTAATCTCTCCTGACACCTTCCGCAAAAAATCGCCTCAGATACACATGCGGATCAAACACATAATTGTAATCGCCAATGACGCCATCCGAAAACAAGCTCATATCCAGGCTCATTTCGAACGGGCAGACTTCATGCTTCTTGGCATAGACTTCCACCGCTTCTCTGGTGAAGCTGTCTTCATGCGTCAGCAGATCATAGATGGCATCGTTGATGCGGTCAAAATGTCCTCTTGCATAGGGGCAGGCATCGGGATTGCACTCCATCACTTCCTGAAAGCAGATCTTTTCTTTGGCCGTCAATACCACTGTTTTGAACTTTAACCCATGCGCTCTCAACAGCTGAAAGCTCTCTTCGGCAACTGTCCTGGTGATGGTTTTGGCGGTCAGATAAAAGAGTTTTTCCACATGGCCTTCCCCCATCGCCTTGACCGTCGGGAAGACGGTCGAGATGGTTTTGCCGACGCCGGTCGGCGCTTCTAAGAACAGTTTTTTGCGATTTAAGATTGTCCGGTAGACATAGGTGATCAGCTCGCGCTGTCCCTCGCGGTAGTCAAACGGAAATTGTAATTCTTTGATCGAGCCTGTCCGCTCTTTTTGCCAGGCAAACTGGAAATCGGTCCACTTGCGGTACTCCTCCACGAGTCCGAAGAACCACTCCTGCAGCTCTGCGCGCGTATATTCATAGAAGAAATAGCG
>JAILPR010000033.1 GCA_024699355.1 Lachnospiraceae bacterium | reverse complement strand
ATCTGGTCGCCTCTGTCATGCCGGATTACAAGATCCGCAGAAAGTGGCTAAAGACGCATGGCGATGAGCTTTCCAAAACCTATACACCGCTTCCCTGGTAATATAGCCTGCGCGATGATATCGCCCGGCTTACTTCTCGATACGAACAGCTATCGTGCCGGCTGCCTTAGTCGTTTACCTTCACGTAATCGCCATAGACATAGCCGGATCCGCCATCCGGCAGTTTGATCTTATACCAGTCACCGTCTTTTTCGGTATATTCATAAGACTCACCGCTCTTGGCCACGGAAAGGACCTTGGAATCCGTCGATGCAGCGCTTCGGATATTGACGTTGCTGGTCACGGTCAGCATCTGCCCGGCATTATCATCTGCAGCATCCGCATCATCATTTCCGGCCGCAGCCTCGGATTCTTCTACGGTAGAGGTCTCCTCTGATGCCCCGTTGTCCGACTTTCCGGACTGAAAGATCAAAAAGGCGATCCCGACACCGATCAAGAGGATCACAACCGCAAGTAAGATCGCAATCTTTTTTAAGAGCGGTGATGCCTCTTCCTCATCCTCGTCCTCCTCATAAAGATCATCTTCATATTCATCGTCATATTCGTCATCATACTCGTCATCGTACGCATCTTCGTATTCGTCTTCATCCTCATACGTATCTTCATACAGATCACGATCGTCTTCATACGGTCTATCCTCAAATGCCGGATCTGCCTGCGTATTTCTGCGTTTCATCTTATCTGCGCCGATATTCACACGCGTACCGCACTTATGGCAGAATTCCGCACCGTCATGTAATACCGCACCACACTGTGCACAGATTTTGATCGACGGTTCCGTCTCTACTTTGCGCCCGCACTTCGGGCAAAACATATCATTCGGATTTAAGGTTGCTCCGCAATTGATGCAATTCATGTTCCGGACCTCCAAGCCTGATGTTCTTTGTGATAATACCGCCCCTGAGCGATATCACTCGCCATTTGCTTCTTTAATTCTTCCACGCCGGCAAATCGCATTTCCGGTCGTTTAAATGACAAGAGGCGTACCGTGATAAATTTACCATAGACATCCTGCGCAAAATCATAAAGATAGGTTTCTACCCCCATGACCTGCTCATCGGTCACCGTCGGCTTATAGCCGATGTTGGTGATGCCCTGATAAACCTGATCGCCAAGTTCTACCTCTGAATAATAGACGCCGTTCGGCGGTAAAAGTTTGCCTTTTTCCGGTAATAAATTTACCGTCGGCATACCGATGGTGCGTCCAAGGTGTTTCCCATGCCGGATCAAGCCGGTCACCGGATAGGCTTCTCCCAGCATCCGGCGGACCAGTTCCATATTCCCATCGGCCACCAGTTCTCTGATCTTTGTGGAGCTGACGGTGATCCCGTCAATGCATACCTTGTCGATCAGTTCCATCTCGTAGCCGCATTCTTTTGAAAGTGCATGCAAGAGTTTTGCATCGCCCTTCCCACCGGCGCCGAAAGAAACATCCTCGCCGGCAATGATATATTTTGCCTGCATCTGTTCCTGTAGCATCCGGCGCACAAATAACGTCGGATCAATGCCGGCACTTTCCTGATTGAGCGGATATTCGATCAGTACATCCACGCCGAGACGCTCGAAATAGGCGCGTTTTTCTTCTTTGGTCGTCAGTTCCGGCAGCGTCTTTCCCGCAAAGAATACCGCGGGCGATGGGTCAAACGTGAAAACGACTGCCAGAGCCCCCATCGATTTACGATGGATCAGCTGCTCCAGAAGCCGTCTGTGTCCCATATGAATGCCATCGAATTTTCCGATGGCTACCGCAGATGGACGATCGATATGAAATTGCGTCGTTCCCTGAATAATCTGCATATTAACATCTCTACATCGGCAAAAACATCTTGCGGACATGAAGGTTTTCATGTGCTGCATCCCAGAAATAGATGCCGCAAAACGTGCCGTGAATATCATAGATCCGAAACTCCGTAATGCTCTCCGGATACGCTTCGTACCGGAATTTTTCACCGTTCATCCCGCTGACCATGCGCTCAAACAGGTAATTACCGTTATATAAGCGATCCATGTAAGCTTCTTTGACTTTGATCGCAGGATACTCCATAAAGCAACTGTCTACGGGCAGTACGGTCTCTAAGAGCCGTCCCGTATCCTTCATTTCCTGTACCTGCTCCAGCGTATAGGCCTGTGACAAATCAAAGCCCCCGGATGAGGTCCTGATGAGTGCGCTCATCACTGCACCGCATCCAAGCTTTTCTCCCAGATCCGCGATCAGCGTTCTGATATAGGTTCCTTTGGAACAACGTACCCTAAGCTCCACGTTCGGAAGATTCACCGAAAGGACTTCGATCTCATAGATCGTGACACTGCGCGTTTTACGCTCCACTTCCTTGCCGGCACGCGCCAGCTCATAGAGGCGCTTTCCACCGATCTTCACTGCGGAATACATGGGCGGCAGTTGGTCATAGACTCCCTGAAATGTTGCTGCGGCAGCGCAGATCTCTTCTTTCGTCAGATGTTGCCAAAGGGATGGATCCTTCTGCGTCACAGTTCCCCAGACATCCTGTGTATCGCTCTCTTTTCCGAGTTCGAGCGTTGCATGATATTCTTTGGTCTGGTCTGTCAGCATATCACAAAGTTTGGTCGCACTTCCAAGGCAGACCGGCAATACACCGGTGGCGTTCGGATCCAGCGTTCCGGTATGTCCGATCTTACGCTGGCCAAACATTCCGCGAAGCAGCGCAACCACGTCCGCGGAAGTATAGTCCTGTTCTTTGTGAATGATAATGATTCCGTTCGTCAAATGTTCTGTGATCCTTCCGGTGACCGGAGGTTAACCCTCCAGCTGTTTTTCAATATGTACGGACAGGTTGTTGATGACATCGTGTACCGTACCGTTGATGGTGCAGCCCGCCGCTCTGACATGACCGCCGCCGCCAAAGATGGCAGCAACCTTTGCCACGTCGACTTTGCCGCAGGAGCGGAGCGATACCTTATAGGTCAGCGGTTCGTACTCATACATAAAGATGGCACATTCCACGCCTTTGGTCTCGCGCAGTCTGCTGACGATCCCTTCCATATCTTTTCCGCACACATCATAGAATTCCATGGTCTTGTGATCGATGGCGCTGAAGATACATCTGCCATCCATAAACAGAATGCTCTCAAGGAGCGCACGTCCCATGATCTGATCCTGATGATAGGTCTTTTCGTTAAAGGTCTTATCGATCAGCTGTGAAAAATCAAATCCGTATTCCATCAGCTGTGCAGCGATCCGCATCGTTTTGGGAGACGTACTGGAATACTGGAAGATCCCGGTATCATGTACGATTCCCATGTAAATGGCTGCCGCGATCTTTGCATCGATGTACCCGGGATCCAGCAGGTCAAAGACCAGCTCACTGGCGCTGCTTGCTTCCGGCTCCACATAGTTTACATCGCCGCAACCGTTTTTGTTGCTGATATGGTGATCAATATTAATGGTTTTCTCTGCAGCATCAAAGAGCGCTTCCGCATCGCCGAGGCGATCTTTCCCGCAATCGACGCAAAAATAGACATCATAATGATCTGCCCCTTGGAAGCTGTGATCGATCGCATCGATCCCTTCGACGTCCTGAAACGCCTCCGCATACGGCTCCAAAAACAGATCCACACGTTTCTCGGGAAATACCTTACGCAAATATAAGCATAAAGAAAGCGTGGAACCGATGCAGTCACCGTCCGGACGGATGTGACCGCTGATTCCGATATTTTGTGCTGCACTGCATTCTTTTATTAAATCAATCATTTGTTTCCTCTTCATCGCTTCGATCCGGCATGGTCGCCATGACGTCGTCGATCTTTTTGGACATCGAAACGCCATAGGCGATCGACTGATCGAGAATGAAATGAATCTCCGGCGTATTCCGGAGGTTTACGGCTCTGGCAAGCTCTCTTCTGATATATCCGCTTGCACTCTTTAACCCTTCGAGCGTATCTTCACAGGCCTTCTGATCTCCCAGAACGCTGATCCACGCTTTGCAGGTCTTTAAATCCGGCGCAACCTCCACTTCCACAACGGAAGTGAATTCATGGATGCGCGGATCTTTGATATCACCGCGGATGATCTCCGCCAGAGCACGCTGTACCTCACCGTTGATACGCGTGTTTTTTATACTGTTCTTTCTCATGAACGAGGTACCTCTACCATCTCGAATGCCTCAACGACATCGAGCTCCTGCATCTTATCAAAGTCTTCAAATACCAGACCGCATTCGAAGCCTTCCTTTACTTCTTTGACATCATCCTTAAATCTCTTCAGAGAAGCCAGCTTACCGTCATAGATCTGCTCTCCTTCTCTGGTGATGCGGATACCGCAACCCTTCTTAAGGATACCGTCCATGACATAACTGCCGGCAATGTTACCGATGGCAGATGCCTTGAAGATCTGACGAACCTCTGCATGGCCGATGATATGCTCTTCATATACCGGCGCTTCCATGCCCTTGATGTGACGCTCCACATCATCGAGTGCCTGATAGATGACATCGTACAGATGAATGTCGACATTCTCTCTCTCTGCGGTTGCTTTCGCCTGCGCATCCGGCTTTACGTTAAAGCCGATGATGATCGCATTGGATGCGGAAGCCAGAGATACATCGGATTCTGTGATCGCACCAACGCCGGTGTGAATACATTTTACGACGATCTCGTCGTTGGAAAGTTTCAAGAGGGATGCCTTGAGGGCTTCTACGGAACCCTGGACATCGGCTTTGACAACCAGATCCAGTTCCTTTAAGTTGCCTTCCTTGATCTGTGCATACAGATCATCCAGAGACATTCTGACACGGGTATCGGCGAGCATCTGCTCCTTATGCTGTGTCTTGTAGGTCTCGGCATACATCTTTGCTTCTTTATCATTTTCATGTGCCAGGAATACTTCACCTGCTTCCGGCACATCGGAAAGACCCAGGATCTCAACCGGTGTGGACGGGCCTGCCTCTTTGACACGCTTGCCCTTATCATCGATCATTGCTCTGACTTTACCGTAGCTTGCGCCGGCAGAAACCGTATCACCAACCTTTAAGGTACCCTTCTGTACCAGCACGGTTGCAACAGGTCCACGACCCTTATCCAGTTTTGCCTCGATGACCAGACCACGTGCTTTTCTCTTTTTATTTGCCTTCAGTTCCAGCATTTCTGCGGTCAGAAGGATGGTCTCCAGCAGGGTATCCAGACCCTCACGGGACTTTGCGGATACATTGACAAACTCTGTGGAACCGCCCCAATCGGTCGGTACCAGTTCGTATTCCATCAGTTCCTGCTTTACCTTATCCGGGTTCGCACTCGGCTTATCGATCTTGTTGATCGCAACGATGATCTCAACGCCTGCAGCCTTTGCATGATTGATCGCTTCTACGGTCTGCGGCATGACACCGTCATCCGCTGCAACAACCAGGATGGCGATATCGGTGGAATTGGCACCACGCATACGCATTGCGGTAAATGCTTCGTGACCCGGCGTGTCCAGGAATGTGATCTTTTCGTTGTTCACCTTTACGGTGTATGCACCGATGGCCTGTGTGATACCACCGGCCTCTTTGCCTGTGACATTGGTCTGACGAACCGCATCCAGCAGGGATGTTTTACCATGATCGACATGACCCATAACGCAGACTACCGGCGGACGTTTTACCATCTTGCTTTCGTCTTCGTCTTCCTCTTTGAGGAGTTCTTCGATGACATCAACCGGGATCTCCTTCTCGCACATGATCTCATACTCGATTGCGATATTCTCGGCCTCTTCGAAGGTGATCTCTGTATTTACGGTTGCGATCTTCCCCTCTAAGAACAGTTTCTTGATGATCACAGAAGGTTGCATCTTCATCTTGTCCGCCAGATCTTTGATGGTGATGTTTTCCGGAACCGTGATCACTTTGATCTGCTCTTCCGGCTGTTCCGCCTTCTTCTCCGGCTTGATGAAACGTCCTGCTTTATTCTTGTTGCGTGCAGAGTTTTCATCCTCCTCATACATCAGATCTTTTCTGTTTTTCTTGTCTTTGCTCTGGCTGTTGTTGCGGCGATCGTCACGCTGCTTGCCGTCTTTTGAAGGAGCTTCCGAAGGTGCTGCAAAGCCTCCCTGTCCCGGCTTCTTAAAGCGATTGTCCGGTCTTGCATCCGGTCTGCCGCCACGATTAGGGCCGCTGCTATTACGACCAGCGAAGTTCCCACCATTCTGGCCCCTCTGGCCGTTCTGATAAGATCTGCCTTCACCTTCCTGACGCGGCGCGCCGCTGCGATTGTTGTTCTGACCCTGTCTCTGCCCATAGCTTCCTCCTGCCGGTCTCTCACCGCGAGGTGCTCTGTTACGATTATCGTTGTTGTTTGCAGGTGCTCCGGTATTCTCACGAACCGGTGCCTTGCGTTCGGTCATTTCACCATTCTGCGGTGCCTGTGCTCTCTCCGGTTTCTGCGTAGCCGGTGTGCCTTTTCCCTGTGTAAAGTACGGGCTGTCGACTTTCACTTCCGACGGACGAACGCTCGGCTTGATCAGCTGCGGTCTTCCATAGGAAGAGGTGACGGTTCTGCCACCGTTACGATTGTTGTTATAACCGCCCTGGTTGTTATAGCCACCCTGATTACCGGATCCGCCCTGACGGTTGTTGTTATTGTTCTGGTAATTGTTGTTTCTCTGGCCGCCCTGACGGTTTCCGGAAGCAGCATTACCGCTGACGATAATGATCTTTTTCTTTTTCTTGACCGGTGCGCCGTCCTTTGCAGGTGCCGCATCTCTGCCGCCTGCCTGCTTTGCCGGTGCTGCTGCTTTGGCAGGTGCCGCAGCCTTCTCCGGTGCTGCCTGTTCCGCTGTAGCTTCCTTGGCCGGTGCTTTCGCCGCCTTTGCAGGTGCTTCTTTGACACCTGCCGCATCCTTGCCGGTTGCAGACTTCGCGCCCTTCGTGAAATGGGTTCTTACCTTTGCCGCATCGCCCTCTTCGATCGAGCTCTGCGCCGCCTTGGCTTCAATCCCGTTTTCCTGCAGGAAAGCCAGCACGTCCTTGCTCTGTACGTCCAGCTCTTTTGCAATTTCATGTACTTTTATTTTTGCCATTGATCTACCTCGTTTATTTCAATTTCTTACGGATGGATTCCGCAAATCCATGATCTGTGATTCCTACTACACTGCGCATCTCTTTCCCGATCGCTCTGCCGAGATCCTCCATCATAGGACCGTCTGTGATCGGTATGTCTCTAAAAGAACACATATCCGTGAAATGTTTGCGGGTGTTCCCGGATGCGTCCTGTGCGACAATGACCAATTGTGCCTTCAACTCTTTGATTGCTTTTTCTGTCTGGAACTCGCCGCTGACGACCTTGCCGGCCTTCATTGCCAGTCCCAGTGCTCCTTGGAATTGTGCATTATTCAATGTGACCAAAGTCCTCCTCCAGTTTCTGATATACCGTTTCCGGGACATGCTCTTTAAAAGCCCTGTCCAGTGCATGGCTCTTTCTGACTTTGGCAAGACATTCCGCGGACCGGCACAGATATGCGCCACGACCGTTTTTACGCCCCACCGTATCGATCACGATCTCGCCTTCCGGCGTCTTTACGATACGGATCAGTGCTGTCTTGTCTTTCATTTCGCCACAGCCAATGCATTGTCTTTGCGGAATCTTTTTCCCCATGCTTACTCTTCTGTCTCCTCTACCGGCTCTTCGGTGTATTCTTCTTCATATACCTCTTCGCCTTCGTATTCACCATCTTCGTACTCTTCGTACTCTTCATCGTCATCGTCGTACTGATAATCCTCAATACGGAAGCCCGGTGCATCCTTTGCCTGGGTCTCGGACTTGATATCGATCTTATAGTTGGTCAGCTTTGCTGCCAGACGGGCATTCTGACCTTCTTTACCGATGGCCAGGGAAAGCTGATAATCCGGAACAACAACCTTTGCGGTTCTCTCTTCCGGATCCGCAAATACGGAAACGATCTTTGCCGGTGATAAGGCGTTCTGGATAAAGGTACCCGGGTTTTCATCCCACTCAACGATATCGATCTTTTCATTCTCCAGTTCTGCGACAACCGCATTGACACGGGAGCCGTTCTGACCGACGCAGGCACCTACCGGATCGACATCCGGGTTGTTGGAATAAACCGCCATCTTGGTACGGCTTCCTGCTTCTCTTGCAATGCTCTTGATCTCTACGGTACCGTCTTTGATCTCGGTGACTTCTTCTTCAAAGAGTCTCTTGACCATATCCGGATGGGTACGGCTCAGCACGATCCTTGCACCCTTCGGTGTATTGGATACCTGCAGGATATAAACTTTGATACGCTCTGTCGGCTGGAAGGTTTCGCCCGGAACCATCTCGCTTTCATTTAAGATGGCATCGGCCTTGCCGAGATTGACGCTGACGTTCTTGCCGATATAACGCTGTACGATACCGGTCACAACTTCTTTCGCCTTGCCGGAATACAGGTTGTATACGGAGTTACGCTCTTCTTCACGGATCTTCTGTAAGATCACGTTCTTGGCATTCTGTGTTGCGATACGTCCAAAGTCTTTGGAATCGACTTCCACACGAACCTCATCACCGACCTGTGCTTCCTTGGTCAGTGCCTGTGCATCTTCGTAAGAGATCTGAAGGCAATCGTCTTCGATCTCTTCTTCGCTTGCTACAACGCTCTTTACATAAAAGCAGTGGAATTCTCCAGTGGTTCTGTCGATCTCGATATCCACATTGTCTGCCTTTCCGAAGTGGTTCTTGCATGCCGTGAGCAATGAATTCTCAATTGCCTCGAATAAGGTCTCTTTGCTGATTCCTTTTTCTTTCTCCAAGATATCCAATGCCTGTAACAGTTCGCTATTCATTTTCCGTTATCCTCCTAAGATATGTTCGTTTAAAAATCCAGTGCCAGTCGTACCAGTGCGACATCGGTTCTGGCAAATACTTTTTGACTTTCATCTTCCATCGTCAGTGTGATCGTATCCGCATCAAACGCGTTCAGCACACCTTCGAATTCCTTTTGTCCGTCGATCGGCTTATAGGTCTTAAGTTCCACCTGCTCGCCAAGACTGTAGGATAAATGCTTATCCTTCTTTAAGACTCTTCCGAGCCCCGGGCTTGATACTTCCAGGATGTAGGCATCTTCGATAAAATCGTCCGCATCCAGGATGTCGGAAAGCGCTCTGGAGACTGTCTCGCAATCTTCGATGGTCACGCCGCCTTCCTTGTCAATGTAGGCACGCAGATAATAATCCGCACCTTCTTTGACGTATTCCACGTCATAGATCTTCACGCCCTGCGCATCTGCGATGGGTGTCAGGATCTCTGTAAATTTGGCTTCGATCGTATCTCTCTTCGCCATAAATCCTCCTGCAACAGAAAAGAGTGGACTTGCAAGTCCACTCTTTCGCTCGAATCATCATTACCATGTAATACTATAGCACGTTTCACGCAAAAGTCAAGCAATCTGCGCAATAAGCAAGAAAAAAACATCCGAATCGCTTCAGATGTCTTCTTTGGGTTGGGCTATTCTAAAATAGTCAACAGCTCGTAGCGGAATCGAACCGCTGATTCTGCCGTGAGAGGGCAGCGTCTTAACCGCTTGACCAACGAGCCATTTGCTGTGCTCTTGTTGAGCACTTTGATATCTTATCAAGCCCCGATAAAAAATGCAAGCACTTTTTGCAAAAAATTAAAAATCGTTTCAAGTCCGCTTCCGGTGCGGCTTCTTAAACGCTTTCGTGAACGAAAGTGTGCTTTCGCATGAGAAAGCTTCATCTACAAGGCATCGATTTAAGACGAATTTTATAATTGCCGTGATATAATAAAGATGAACAAAGTTCATGCTGACTTTGTATCAAATTTTTGTGTTGTTTGTCAGCTTCGGCTGAGAAGGGAGGCAAAAATGTTAGTATTAGAGAATCCTACGATTGCTGAAATGCTCCGGAGTCAGGACCATCCTACCATCCTGAAGTATCAGTTGGCATCCGATGGTGAAAACATGCAGAAGATCGAGCACGAGATCAAGGAAGAGACCAAACAGAGCTGCATCCGTTAATCTCCTGCATTGTGACAACTTCATAGCGTATTCGTGCGATCAGCACATAAAAAAAGAGTCGGATCAGGTAAGATCCGGCTCTTTTCAATTTCTGTAAACACAGGGCCAGGCAGCCCGTTATCGTAGGTTTGGTGTGCTACTGCTGATCTTCCTTCGCAGACTCAGCTACGCCTGTCGCCTCTGCCGCCTCTGTCGCCCCCGACGCTTCTGCCGCGCCTGCCGCTTCCGCGTTTTCGAGTTCTTCTTTGCGTGCTTCGACGATCTTATCCATCTGCTCCGGGATCAGTTCTTCTTTGCTGACCGGTGCGCCTTCCGGTGCCATCGGCGGAACCACGCTCTTGTTATATTCGATCCAGTCTTCCGGACCGCTACCCTCTTTGCCTGCTTCATCCTTCCCCATCTGCTCTTCGATGATCGGCTTAAAGATATGGACGATGATCAGACTGTCGAGCGTAAAGATGATGCCCGGCGCAAAAATGATAAACAGTGCCGAAACATACAATCCTGCCACAAATACCAGAATAAAGATCGCGATCATCAGCAGTGTCCATCCCAGTTTCTGAATGGATAAGAGGATCGCAAATGTGATATTTCTGCGGATCGTATTATCAAACTTCGACAGTACGGGGAAAATATACTGCATGATCATCAGATAGATCCAAAGGCAGAAAAAGATGACCAGCAATAACGGTTTGCCGTACGCCGCTTCGATATGGGTGTAAAAATAAAAGTTAAAGCCAAGTAACAGTCCGATGCCCAGCATCAGCAGCCAGATCACGGAGCCCTGTTTGAAATTCATCTTAAAGGAATGAAAATACTGTTTGGTCACATAGCCTTCTTCGTCCTGCACGATCTTCTGTGACACATAGAAAAATGCCGTAGTCGACGGTCCCACAGGGAAGGTCAGTGCCAAAATGAGAAAACTGAGCATCACATACGCCGGTACACTTCCCGACTGCAGAACGCTGATGATCGCCTCCGTAGACCCCGCCACAAAAAAGACCACCAGTGCCGGTACCAGGCTTAAGTACCAAAGCAGTGTCAGCCAAACAACATCCCACAGTTTGCCCAGGAAATTCCAAAACGGATTCTCCAGGTTGAAAATACGATCCATAAAAACAACTTCCTTTCTTACCTTCTGTTCTCCAGCCGTTTTCAATGCATGACACCGAAACGGCTTTATAAAAATCTATTATATGCCAAATCCGCCTAAGAAATAAAGTCAAAGAGGCTAATCTGATTACTTTCCGGCAAGCCTTCCAGTAAGCCCATTTCGCTCATCTTCTGCACGATGGTATCCGATACCTTACCGCGCTGCTTTAAATCATCCTTGGACAAAAACTTGCCGGCGCGTGCCGCTTCCTGCAGAGAATCGGCTGCCGTCTCGCCAAGACCGTCGATGCTCGTAAAGGACGGCATGATCTTATCTCCCACGATCTGGAAGAGACGGGAATTGGCGGTATAAATATCGATCGGCGCAAAGTCGATCCCGCGTGCATACATTTCTTTGACATTCTTCATGTCCTTTAAGAGACCTTCCTCCTTAGGGGAAAGGTTCTCTTTCTTTTTGAGCGCGTTGTACTCTGCGACCAGATGTGCCTCGCCCTGCGCCATCAGTTCATAAGAGAACGAAGACGCGCGGATACTGAAATACGCCGCATAATAAGCCAGCGGATAATACACCTTGCAATAAGCGATCCTCCAGGCCATCATGACATACGCCGCCGCATGGGCCTTCGGGAACATGTACTTGATCTTCTTGCAGGACCAGATATACCAGTCGGGCACGTTCTGTGCCTTCATGGCCTCTTCCCACTCCGGCTTTAACCCTTTTCCTTTACGCACGGACTCCATGATCGTAAAGGACAGTGCCGGATCAACGCCCATCTGCATCAGGTAGATCATGATATCATCACGACAACAGATCGCCGTGGAAATCGAGCAGGTCCCCTCTTTGATCAGGGTCTGCGCATTGCCGAGCCAAACATCGGTACCGTGGCCAAGGCCCGCGATCCTGACAAGGTCGGAGAAATGCTGCGGATTGGTATCAAGGAGCATCTGCGCGACAAAGTCGGTACCAAACTCGGGGATGCCGAGCGAGCCGACCGGCGTATCAAAAATATCCTTTGGCTCGATGCCGAGTGCCTCGGTTGAGGTAAACAGGCTCATAACCATCGGATCATCGAGCGGGATCTTAGTCGGATCAAGACCCGTTAAATCCTGCAGCATACGGATCATCGTCGGATCATCATGGCCGAGAATATCAAGTTTTAACAGGTTATGGTCGATCGAGTGGTAATCAAAATGCGTCGTGACGATATCGGTCGTCGTATCGTTGGCCGGATGCTGTACCGGTGTGAAAGAATTGATATCCTCTCCCGTCGGCAATACGACGATACCGCCCGGGTGCTGTCCGGTGCTTCGCCGGATCCCGACGCAGCCTAAAACGATACGGTCGATCTCACAATTCCGCTTGGAGACACCGCGCTCTTCGTAATATTTTTTGACATAACCGAATGCCGTCTTGTCGGCAAGGGTTGCGATCGTCCCCGCCTTGAAGGTCTGGCCGTATCCGAAAATAACTTCCGTGTACTTATGCGCCTTACTCTGGTACTCACCGGAGAAGTTCAAGTCGATATCCGGCTCTTTGTTTCCGGTAAAGCCAAGGAAGGTTTCAAACGGAATATCAAATCCGTCTTTGACCAGCGGTTTCCCGCACTTCGGACAGATCTTATCCGGCATATCGCAGCCTGCACCGCCGGCAAAAGCTTTCACCTCGTCCGAATCAAAATCCACATAGAAGCAGTGCGGGCAACGGTAATGCGGACTCAAGGAGTTTACCTCCGTAATACCCGCACAGAATGCAACAAAGGACGAGCCTACCGATCCTCGTGAACCTACCAGATAGCCATCTTCCACGGACTTCCATACCAGTTTCTGCGCGATGATATACATTACGGCATACCCGTTGCCGATGATACTGGTCAGTTCTTTTTCCAGACGTTTCTCTACGATCTCCGGCAGATTCTCGCCGTATAATTCATGCGCTTTGTTGTAACAGATCCTGCGCAGCGTCTTGTCCGAATCCGGAATGATCGGCGGGCACTTATCCGGACGCACCGGTGCCATGGTATCGATCATATCCGCGATCAGATTCGTATTGGTGATGACGACCTCTTCGGCCTTTTCACTGCCCAGATACTGGAATTCCCCCAGCATTTCCTCCGTGGTACGCAAAAACAGCGGCGCCTGATGGTCCGCATCATCGAAGCCTTTTCCGGCCATGATGATCCTGCGGTAGATCTCATCCTCCGGATCGAGGAAATGCACGTCGCACGTCGCCACGACCGGCTTATGGAACTGCTCGCCGAGTGCCACGATCTTGCGGTTCACGTCACGGATATCTTCTACCGAATGGATCGATTCGACACGTTCCGACTCGATCATAAACATATTGTTGCCATCCGGCTGAATCTCGAGATAATCATAGAAATTCACCAGACGTGCGATCTCTGCATCATCTTTGCCATCGAGCAGGCCGCGATATAACTCGCCCGCTTCGCAGGCACTGCCCAGGATCAGTCCCTCGCGATACTTCAGCAGCTCGCTCTTGGGGATCCTCGGACGACGGTTGTAATACTCGAGGTGTGACTTCGAGATCAGGGTATACATATTGGTGCGGCCGACACTGTTCTTTGCCAGGATAATGGCATGATAGGTCGGCATCTTTTTGATGATCTCCGGATTGGAGGTGCTGGCTTCTTCAAGCTGCTTTAACGTCAAAATGCCCTTTTCTTCCAGCATCACGATCAGTTTCTCAAAGATCAGCGCCGTACATTCCGCATCATCCACCGCACGGTGATGGTGCTCCAGCGATACCTTCAGCGTCTTTGCCACCGCATCCAGCGTATACTTCGCCTGCTTTAACAGGAGACGTGCGATGCCCAGCGTATCAATATAGGTATAGGTCGATGGCAGCCCCTGTCTGCGGCAATTCTCCATGATAAAGCCCATATCGAACTCCGCATTGTGTGCGACCATAACGGAGCCTTTGCAAAACTCCAGAAACTCCGGCAGCACTTCTTCGATCAGTGGTGCATCGATGACCATGCTGTCATTGATGCTGGTCAATTGCTCGATCAGAAACGGGATCGGCACCTGCGGATTGACAAAC
>JAILPR010000177.1 GCA_024699355.1 Lachnospiraceae bacterium | reverse complement strand
GTGATGGATCTGGCGAAGCGCCTGGCGGCGCTATCCGGCCTGCCGGTCATCGGTCCCTCCCCCGCCACGATCGCAAAGATCAGTGACATTTACCGCGTGGTATTTTATATTAAATGTAGCGATGCACAGACATTATACGATCTTCGGGAACAAATGGAAGATAAGATCGGCACTTTACAATTGCGCGATGAACAGGTAAACTTTGATTTCGACCCGATGAATTCTTATTAGATAGGAACATAAATAGGAATAAAAGGAGATAAACATGGCACTTAGAACCATCAGAGAAATGGGAGATCCGATTTTAAATAAGGTTTGCAAACCGGTCAAGGAGATGACACCGCGTACCGCGGAACTGATCGAGGATATGTTTGATACCTTGTATGAATCCAACGGTGTGGGACTTGCGGCACCGCAGGTCGGGATCTTAAAGCGTATTTTCGTGACGGATGTCACAGGCGAAGATCCGCGTGTATTTATCAATCCGCAGATCTTAGAGAGCAGCGGTGAGCAGACCGGCAATGAAGGCTGTCTGTCGGTACCGGGCAAGACCGCGGTGGTGACCAGGCCGAACTATGTAAAGGTTGGTGCTTATAACGAAAAGATGGAGTATTTCGAACTTGAGGCGACTGAGCTGCTGGCCAGATGTATCTGCCACGAGAGCGATCATCTCGACGGACATCTCTATGTGGAAAAGGCAGAAGGTCCGGTGATGGATGTCAGTGAACTGGTGGATAACGAAGAAGAGGAAGAATCATAATCTATGAAGATTGTTTTTATGGGAACACCGGATTTTGCGGTGGGATCACTGAAGGCGCTGGTGGAAGCCGGTCATGAGGTCGTGCTGGTCGTGACCCAGCCGGACCGTGAAAAGGGCAGAGGCAGAGAAGTGACCTTTACCCCGGTCAAAGAATACGCGCTGTCGCAACATATTCCGGTATTTCAGCCGGTGAAGATCAAGACGCCTGAGGCGGTAGCGGAACTGAAGAAGACAGAAGCCGACATTTTTGTGGTCGCAGCATTTGGACAGATCCTTTCCAAAGAGATCCTTGAGATGCCGCGTCTTGGCTGTGTCAATGTCCATGCGTCTCTCCTGCCGAAGTACCGCGGTGCCGCACCGATCCAGTGGTCGATCTTAAACGGCGATGCGATGACGGGCGTGACGATCATGCAGATGGATGTGGGTCTTGATACGGGCGATATCTTAACGCAGGCGAGCATCCCGATCGAAGATGACGAGACGGGCGACAGCCTGTTTGAAAAGCTCAGCCACCTTGGCGCAACGCTTCTTTGCGAGACGCTTCCGTGCCTTGAGAGGGGCGAGATCACGCCGAGAGCACAGGATGAATCGCAGGCAACGCATGTGCGGATGCTGGATAAATCCATGGGCAGGATCGACTGGTTTAAGAGCGCCGACATGCTGGAGCATGTGGTGCGCGGCTTAAATTCCTGGCCGGGGGCGTATTGTTCTTTCCGGGGAAAGACCTTAAAGATCTGGGGCGCCAAAGCCATGGATGAGGCGCGGGTAAAAGAGATCTGCCCGGAGATTCAAAGCGGCTTAGAGAACGGTACGGTTGCCGGTGTGACAAAGGAGATGATCTTTGTCCAGACCGGGGATGGCTATCTGGCGCTCCTCGAGGTGCAGCCGGAGAGCAAGAAACGGATGGAAGTCAAGAACTTCCTGCTCGGTTATCCGGTGGAAGCCGGTGAGGTGCTGAGAGCATAATATGGCGGAAAATATGAGAGCGCTTGCGCTCGATATGTTATTGGAATTACATCAGGGGGAAACCTACAGCAATATCCTGATCGGACAGGTCTTTGAGAAGTATGATTATCTGTCCGCCCAGGATAAAGCTTTTTTAAAGAGACTTACGGAAGGCGTCATCGAGCGCAGGATCACACTGGATTATGTGCTCGATCAGTTCTCGAAGACTCCGGTCAAAAAGATGAAGCCGGTGATCCGTGAGATCCTTCGCATGGGCGTCTATCAGATCCTGTATCTGGATGCGGTGCCGGATTCGGCTGCCTGCAATGAAGCAGTCAAGCTGACCGCACAAAAGCACATCGTGCAGTTAAAGGGCTTTGTCAACGGGATCCTGAGAAACATCGCACGGCAAAAAGAGCAGATCACATGGCCGGATGAGCGGAAAGATCCGCTCTATGCACTCTCGATCAGGACTGCGATGCCGATGGAGATCCTGACTCTGTGGGAAAAGGACTATGGGATGTCTTTGGCCTCTACCATGGCAGAAGCGATGCTAAAGCCCGGGAAGGTGAGCATCCGCAGACGGGAGGATCTTTCGGAAGATGCCTGCCGTAAACTGGAAGAGGCGTGGAAAAAGAGCGGCGTCCAGGTGACGCCATCGCCATATCTGCCGTATGCGTATCTCTTATCCCATGTGGAAGGTGTGCAGCGGCTGGAAGGGTTTGCCGGGGGACTGATCACGGTACAGGATGTCAGTTCGATGCTGGTTACGGAATGCGCCGGGATCAAAGAAAACGATCTGGTGCTCGATGTCTGTGCGGCGCCGGGCGGCAAGTCCATGCATGCGGCAGGGAAGCACCCTGCGGCAAAAGTCATCGCACGGGATGTTTCACCCTACCGCGTGGAACTGATGGAAGAGAATGCGGCGCGTTGTCATTTGGACAATATGACCTGCAGCTGCGCGGATGCCGCGGTAAGTGATGAGACGATGATCGGGAAAGCCGATGTCTTATATCTGGATGTGCCCTGCTCTGGGCTTGGTATCATCGGGCATAAGCAGGACATCAAATATGACTGGTCGGCGGAAAAGGAAGAGAGCCTGGTAAAGCTGCAGCGGCAGATCGTGACAAGCTCGATCCCGTATGTCCGATCCGGCGGTACCATCATTTACAGCACCTGTACGGTCAACCGCAGGGAAAACGATCAGATGCGTGACTTTATCTTAGAGCACTTTAACGTGCAGGCAGTCAGCCTTGATGAGCATCTGCCAAAGAATCTGCAGAGCAGGACCACGGCGCAGGGGTATCTGCAGCTGATGCCAGGCGTGCAGGAAGCGGACGGCTTCTTCATTGCGAAGTTTCGAAAAGGATAAGCGGCAGGAATGCCGATGAAAGCAACAGGATGGAAGAGAAGATCGATTTAAAATCAATGAATAAAGAGGAACTGACAGCCTATATGCTCTCGATCGGAGAGCAGAAATTTCGGGCATCTCAGCTCTATGAGTGGATCCATGTACGGCAGGCCAGATCCTTTGCGGAGATGACCAATTTATCCAAGGCTCTTCGCGAGAAGCTCTCCGCACAGGCATACCTGACATGCGTAGAGATGGCGGATGTACAGATTTCCGCGATCGACGGGACCAGAAAGTACCTGTTCGCACTCGAAGACGGCAATATGGTCGAGAGCGTCCTGATGAAATACAAATTCGGCAATTCCGTCTGCATCTCCTCGCAGGTCGGCTGCCGGATGGGCTGTAAGTTCTGTGCATCGACCTTAGACGGGCTTGAGCGCAATTTAACGCCGGCGGAGATGCTTGATCAGATCTATGCGATCACGTTAGAGACCGGAGAGAGAGTCTCACATGTCGTGATCATGGGGAGCGGTGAGCCGATGGACAATTATGACAACGTCGTAAAGTTTCTGGGGCTGTTGACCGATGAGAACGGTCTGCACATCTCGCAGCGGGATGTGACGGTATCGACCTGCGGGATCGTGCCAAAGATCAAAGAACTGGCAAAGCTGCGTCTGCAGATCAATCTGGCGATCTCACTTCATGCGCCGACGGATGAAAAGCGAAAGGCCTTAATGCCGATCGCAAACAGCTATACGATCAAAGAACTGCTCGATGCCGTGAAGGAGTACTTTGCCATCACGGGTCGCAGGATCACGTTTGAATATTCGCTGGTACGCGGCAAAAACGACAGTGCCGAGGAAGCGAAGGAGCTGATCGCACTGCTGAAGGGCTTTCCGTGTCATGTCAACCTCATTCCGGTCAATCCGGTAGAGGAGTGCGGGATGCGCGAGACGAGCCGTGACGGCGTGGTCAGCTTTATGCAGACACTTGAAAAAAGTGGGATTCATGCTACTATTAGAAGGGAGATGGGCCGCGATATTGACGGGGCCTGCGGACAGCTTCGCAGACGCCATATGAAAGCGGACTCATAGGAAAGACCGGATCAGGAGGATAATTACTTGCTTAAGACAGCTTCCCTTTCAGACATGGGAAAAAAGAGAGAAATCAATCAGGATGTTGTATTTTCCTCGGAGCTGCCGGTGGGGAACCTTCCTGATCTTTTTATGATTGCAGACGGAATGGGCGGCAGAAACGGAGGCGAATTTGCTTCCGGTCAGACCGTATCGAGCATCGTGCGTTTTTGCGAAGATTCACCGGAAGAGAACATTGAGCAGATCCTGCAAAGTGCGATCTCCATGGCAAACGATGCGGTATTTCGTCAGTCAAGAGAGGATAAAGAACTAGAGGGGATGGGAACGACTCTGGTCGCATGCTCGATCGCCGGGAACCTGATGAAGGTTGCCAATGTCGGTGACAGCAGGCTGTATCTGATCCGCGGTCGCAAGATCACGCAGATCACCAGAGATCATTCATTGGTAGAGGAAATGGTACGTCTCGGAGAGATTGACCGCAGCAGTGCGCGCAATCATCCGAAGAAGAATATTATTACCAGAGCCATTGGTGTTACCGCATCCGTGACTGCGGATTTCTTCGATGTCTCGCTCGAGAAGGGCGACATGGTATTGCTGTGCTCGGACGGGCTGAGCAATATGCTGGAGGACGAAGAGATCAGAATGATCATGACCGCACAGCGCGATATCATCGAGCGTGCTGAGGCCCTGGTCAGAGCAGCCAACAACAACGGCGGCAAGGATAATATTTCCGTGATTATCCTGGAACCGTTCGCTGATGAGGTGAAACATGATTAAAACAGGTATGATCATCGGGGATCGCTATGAGATCCTTGAGAAGATCGGTGCCGGCGGGATGTCTGATGTATATAAAGCACATTGCCATAAGCTCAACAGGCTCGTGGCGGTCAAAGTACTGAAGCAGGAATACTCCGAGAATGCGGAGTTTGTCCGCAGATTCAGTACGGAAGCTCAGGCGGCGGCAGGGCTGATCCATCCGAATATTGTGACAGTGTATGATGTCGGTGAAGAGAATGGGATGTATTACATCGTCATGGAACTCGTCGAAGGCATCACGCTGAAGAAATACATTGAGAAAAAATCGCGTCTTTCGGTCAATGAGTCCGTCAGCATTGCGATCCAGATCTCGATGGGTATGATGGCGGCGCACGGCAAGCATATCGTGCATCGTGACATCAAGCCGCAGAACATCATCATATCCAGAGAGGGAAAAGTCAAAGTCACGGACTTTGGGATTGCCAAGGCTGCATCGAGCAATACGGCATCGAGCAATGTCATGGGGTCCGTCCATTATACTTCTCCGGAGCAGGCCAGAGGCGGTTATGTGGATGAGAAGAGTGACATCTATTCTCTCGGTATCACGCTCTTTGAGATGCTGACCGGCCACGTACCGTTTAACGGCGATACGACAGTGGCGATCGCGATCAAGCACATTCAGGAGGAGATGCCTTCGCCGTGCGAATTTATTCCGGAGATCCCGGTCAGCGTGGAGAAGATCGTCTTAAAGTGCTGTCAGAAATCGCCGATGCGCAGATATCAGTCGACGTCGGAAGTGATCGATGATCTGAAGCGCTCGCTCCTGACCCCGGATGAAGATTTTGTCGAGATCGTCAATCCCGACAATGAGAGCAAGACCATTCCTGCGACGCAGGAGGATCTCAACCGGATCCGTCAGGCGACGCGTGATCAGATGAAGATGGAGGATACCAT
>JAILPR010000176.1 GCA_024699355.1 Lachnospiraceae bacterium | reverse complement strand
GCGGCAACGGGAGAACCGCTGACCAGTGCCGGCATGGCAAACAATGTCACCTTTACGGTTCCACTGAATAAGAACACGGCTTCTTCCGTATTATTCAAGAAGTTTATCGTCGCTGTTAAATCCGGTGGCGCTTATGTACCGGTTTCCGAAGGCCATTACATCACCAATCCGGAATGCGGCGCGACTCTGGCAGGTACCAGAAGAAGCGGTGCCAAGAAGGGTATGATCCTTGATGCAGTCAAGATCCATGATAACGCTGAGCGTCATGATCTGGGTGTTACACAGGGTGCATACAACATCTTCCTGGATGATATCGTAAATACCAACGGTGCCAACACCGTTGCCTATAGCTTTAACGGTTCTACCTATTACTTCAATGCCAACAAGCTGGCTGAGTATGATGATGCATATTCTACCTTCTACAGAGACGGTATCGATATGACGGTCATCATCCTGACCAGAAAGAAAGCAGGTTCCGAGTATCTGTGGCATCCGCTGGCAAGAGACGGCGGCGAGGGTGCCTGCCCTTACGGTATGTTAAACTGTGCTGAAAAGCAGGGCGCGGATACCATCGCAGCTGCACTGTCCTTCCTGGCAGAGCGTTACGGTGACGGTGCCAACGGTTACGGCCAGATCGATAACTGGGTAATCGGTAACGAAGTAAACGTACGCGGTACTTACAATTACATCACTCCGATGGATGTAGCGACCTATTCCAAGATCTATGCTGACGGCTTCCGTATCGCTTACAACGCGATCAAGTCTCAGAATGCAAACGCAAGAGTCTGCACCAACATCGATCAGGTTTGGAATTTAAAGACCAGCTATGCACATACCTATAACGGTAAGGATTTCCTGGATTACTTTGCAGCAAGCATCAATGCGGAAGGTAACGTAAACTGGTCTCTGACGCAGCACCCGTACAACGTACCGCTGACACAGGCTGCATTCTGGAATAACAATGCATTCTATAAGAGCCTGGTAACACATAAGGTGACCACACAGTATCTGACCATGGAGAACATCGAAGTCCTGACAGACTACATGATGAATGCTTCTATGCTGAATCCGGAAGGTCAGGTTCGTGATATTCTTCTGACAGAGTGCGGTTATTCTTCCCTCAAGGAAGGTGAAGCAGCACAGGCTGCAGCATTGATCTACTCTTACCAGAGAGTGGCAAACAACCAGTACATCGATCTGATCCTGTACAACAGACAGACAGATGATACCACAGAGATCGCTCAGGGCATGGCAATGGGTATGACCAATCAGGACGGCTCTCATAAGCAGGTATATGATTACTACAAATATATGGATACCGAAAATGCATCTCCGTATATCGCAGCTGCCAAAGCAGCAATCGGTAACTGGAATATGTATGCAAGATAATCCGGCAGTATCCGAAGGATGAATTTCAAAGGCTCTGTTTTCCGTAAGGAAAGCAGAGCCTTATATCTTGTCTTTTGGGGGTATTTCACATAAAATAGAAATCGAGTATGTCAAGGCATACGGGATGAAACAAAGGTGAGATATGGCAGACAAAAACAAAAACAATCGCCGCGATCTGGTGCGGGACAGTGTGAATACATTAAATGCCATTGCGGGAGATGTCACGGATGCGATCACCCGGAATGATTATTCCAATCTGTCCGGGACGATCACCAATCGTGTGGCGCAGCTGACCGATGAAGTAAAAGCGGAAGCGGCCGGCGCGATCTTAAATGCCGGGAAAAATGTCAGTGCCTATCCGAAGCAGGAAGGCAGCAACCGGTATCAACAGGGGACTTATCAGCAAAAGGCACAGTATGCGGCCAAAAAAGCGCTATCAACACCATTCTTGCAAAAGAAAGTATCGCGGACGTCGCAACTTGCGACGACGACGATCGGTGCCGGCGGAACGGCGATCGCGGGCTTTGCATTTCTGGCGTTTGCACTCAATGCATTTTTATTGCCGAGCAAAATGGCGATCTTTTTATCCGGAGCGATCATTTCCGGGATCGTGACCGGGGCGTTTGGAAATACCTTGCGCAAAGGAATGAAAAAACTGCGCGTCATTGACAAATATTTTTCTTTCGGCAGGATCGCCGGAGATCGGGAATATGTACCGCTGACGGATTTCTGCGATGTCCTCGATGAGGATAAGGACGCGGTATATCGTGATCTGATGACGATGAAAAAAGAAGGACTTCTGCCGCAGGCGAAGATCGATGAGCAGAAGACCACACTGATGCTGACGCAGGCATCTTACGATCAGTATCTTGCCAGTGAGCAGAGCAGAAAGCAGCGCGAAGAAGAGCAAAAGGCACAAAAAGAGACCATGAAACAGGCCGGTGCGGATGCGGAAGTGTTCTCTCTCCTGGATGAGGGAGAAGCGTATGTGAAAACCATACGTGCCTGCAACGACGAGATCCCCGGGGAAGAGATGAGCGGTAAGCTTGATCGACTCGAGAACATCATGAACCGGATCTTTGCACAGGTAAAGAACGATCCGTCCTGCACGGGAGAACTCAGAAGATTCATGAGCTATTACCTGCCGACGACGGTGAAACTGCTGCGTGCCTACATTGATCTTGAGCACCAGCCGGATGTCGAAAACGTCCGTGCGACCAGGCGGGAGATTGAGGAGTCGCTCGATACGATCAATGCAGCATTTGAAAAATTGCTCGATAGTTTATTCCAGGATGTCGCCTGGGATATTTCATCGGATATTTCGGTAATGAAGACCATGCTGGCACAGGATGGTTTAACAGAAGATCACATGCATCAATAGATCATATCCGGGGGTAGGCCCGGAAGGAAAGGGACAGGAGAAAACTATGGCTGAAGAATTTGAAAGATTTGCAGATGCACCGGTAGCACCGACACTGACCTTTGGGGAGCAGATGGTCAGCGGACCGGCACAGCAGTTACAGGTGGTGGAGACCGGCAACACCAAGGTAGAACTGGATGAGAACATCTTAAGTGATGAAGAAAAGCAGCAGGTAGAGACCTTTGCAAAGCAGATCGACTTAAACAATACCCAGGCGATCATGAATTACGGCGCAGGTACCCAGAAGAAGATGGCGGATTTTTCCGAGAAAGCACTCGAGAGCGTTCGCACCAAGGATATGGGTGAAGTCGGTGATATGATCACGGATCTTGTACTGCAGCTGAAAAACTTTGACGTGGATGATGAAGTAAAAGGCCTGCGCAGACTCTTTAAGAAGAGTGTCAACCGCGTGGCCTCCCTGAACGCAAAGTACAGCAAGGTGGAGACCAATGTCGAGGCGATCACCGGAGAACTGGAGAAACATCAGGTGACACTGCTGAAAGATGTTGAGATGATGGATCGCATGTATGAGCAGAACCTTGCGTACTACAAGGAACTGACCATGTACACCCTGGCAGGCAAGCAGAAACTGCAGGAGGTTCGTTCCACCGTGCTGAAAGATCTGCAGGCCAAAGCAGAAGCATCCGGTCTTCCGGAAGATGCGCAGGCAGCCAAAGATCTGGCAGAAAAATGCGATCGCTTTGAGAAGAAGATCCATGATCTGCAGCTGACCAGAACCGTTGCGATGCAGACCGCACCGCAGATCCGTATGGTACAGAATTCCGATACCATGATGGCAGAAAAGATCCAGTCAACGATCGTCAACACGATCCCGCTCTGGAAGAGCCAGATGGTCATCGCGATCGGTGTAGAGCATTCCACACAGGCAGCAAAGGCACAGCGAGAAGTCTCCGAGATGACCAACGAACTGCTCAAGAAGAATGCAGATGCCTTAAAGATGGCAACGATCGAATCCGCAAAAGAGTCCGAGAGAGGCATTGTGGATATGGAAACCTTAAAGCATACCAATGAGACGCTGATCTCCACACTCGATGAAGTGCTGGCGATCCAGACCGAAGGCAAGACCAAGAGAGCGGAAGCGGAAAAAGAACTTGCCAACATGGAACTGGAGCTCAAAAACAAGCTGCTGGAAGTTGCAAGCAAGTAAGCCGAAGTGTATTGTATGGCAGGAATGTAAGAATGCAGGGTTATGTTTTGGGACATCGCGGCCGATATAATTTATAGAAAATTCATTTGATTTGTAAATGCACGGATGCTATTTTAAAGGTAAGCAAGGAGGTTTACCATGTCCTTAACAGTAGATGGATCCAATTTGAATTATTCGGCGTCTCAGGCAGCACAGCTGACCAGGAACGCAACCAAAAGTTCACTCGTATCATCGATGACAAGTGCGTCTTCTTCGATGGGCGATCTGACAGCTTCGGTGCTGGGATCTTCGAGTTCTCTTTTGAGTGCTTCCAGTATGAGTGATCTGACGAATACCGTATTGAGCGGAGATTCTTCGTCTTCAATGCTTTCCGACTATGCCGCGATCAAGAACGGCAGTTACGGGAAACTGATGAAGGCATATTATTCCGAACTTTCAAGCAGTGACTCCGATACGGACAGTGAGAGTGCATCTTCGTCGACCTCCGCGACCGATACGCAGTATACGGCGGATGGAACGACGACGACATCGATCAGTGATCTGGTCAATAGTACGTATGATGTCACAACCTGACAATGAAGTGATGAAAGACATCGCGCAAACATGCGCGATGTCTTTTTTGTGTAAAAAATTTCAAAAATAAAAAGGAAATCGGCAGGGGACTCAGTATATTAATGTTGTAGACAATTGTTTTCTCGTGAAAGGACATCATATGCTGATCAGAGAAAGTTTGGAACAGTGGGAAAAGGACTATTTAAGTCCTTATGCGATGCTGAGTGTCAACTCCCAGGGGAGATTGCGCCCGGAGCCGCAATGCGATATCCGTCCGGTATTTCAAAGAGATCGGGATCGCATCATTCACAGCAAGTCATTTCGCCGCCTGAAGGATAAGACGCAGGTTTTTTTATCTCCGGAAGGCGATCATTATCGTACGAGACTGACCCATACCCTGGAAGTCTCACAGACAGCCAGAACGATCGCGAAAGCGCTGCGCTTAAACGAAGATCTGGTCGAGGCCATCGCACTGGGTCATGACCTGGGACATACCCCGTTTGGTCATGCAGGAGAGCGTGCCTTAAACAAAATCTGTCCGTTCGGATTCGAACATAACGTACAGAGTGTCCGCACTGTGGATCTGCTGGAAAAAGACGGGCAGGGATTAAATCTTACCATTGAAGTGCGGGACGGCATTTTGAATCATCAGATGAAGTGCACTCCGATGACCATGGAAGGCAAGATCGTCCGACTTTCGGATAAGATCGCGTATATCCATCATGATATGGATGATGCGATCCGCGCAGGGATCCTGACGGAAGCGGATGTGCCGGGAGAGATCAGTGAGGTCATCGGCGATACCTGTACCAAGAGACTCGATCATTTTATTCATGATATCGTCTCGAACTGCCAGGGCAAGGATGACATCTGCATGTCACCGCAGGTCGCAGAGACGATGAAAAAGATGCGCGAGTTTATGTTTGAACATGTATATACCAATCCGGTGGCGAAGGGGGAAGAAAGCAAAGCCGTGATGATGATCGAGATCCTGTATGAGTACTATCTGAATCATAAGGATCAGCTCCCGGCAGAGAATCTGCACATGTGCGAGCTGGGAGAGCCGATCGAAAAAGTGGTTTGCGATTACATCGCCGGAATGACGGATCATTATGCCGTCGCCAGGTTCGAAGACATTTACGTGCCAAGCAGCTGGCAGATGGTCTGATGGATGAGGTGCACAGGATGTGCGCATGGAGGTAGGAGTGTATTATTCAGAGGAAGTTCTGGAGGAGGTCCGAAGCAAAAACGACATCGTGGAAGTGATCGGCAGTTACGTCCGGTTGCAAAAAAAGGGTGCAAGCTACTTCGGATTATGTCCGTTTCATAATGAGAAATCACCTTCTTTTTCGGTCTCACCTTCGAAACAGATGTATTATTGTTTCGGCTGCGGTGCAGGCGGAAATGTATTTACTTTCCTGCAACAATATGAGAACTATTCTTTTCAGGAAGCAGTGAAGGTGCTGGCGGATCGCGCAGGCGTGCAGCTCCCGGAGACGGAGATGACTGCTGCGGATAAACAGCGTGAGAGCAGAAGAATGCAACTGCTGGAGGTGAGCAGGGAAGCCGCCAAATATTTTTATTATCAGCTCAGGATGCCGCAGGGCAAGGACGGTCTGGCCTACCTGCAGGGCAGAGCACTGACGGAGGAGACCATTCACAAATGGGGACTGGGGTACTCCAACAAGACCAGCAATGATCTGGTACAGTATTTACATCAAAAAGGTTATAAAGATGACCTGATCATGGAAGCAGGCCTGGCCACGTTTGACGAGCGCTACGGTATGCATGATAAATTCTGGAACAGAGTCATGTTTCCGATTCAGGACAGCAACCATCGTGTCATCGGATTCGGCGGGCGCGTCATGGGCGACGGGAAGCCGAAGTACTTAAATTCACCGGAGACACCGATCTTTGATAAGAGCCGTAATCTGTTCGGTTTAAACTTTGCACGCAGTTCCAGAAAGAACCAGTTCATTCTGTGTGAGGGCTATATGGATGTCATCACGATGCATCAGGCGGGCTTTACGCAGGCCGTGGCATCGCTCGGTACCGCATTTACCTCCGGACAGGCAAACCTGCTTCGGCGCTATGCAGATGAGGTGCTGCTGGCATATGATTCCGATGAGGCCGGCATCAAAGCTGCGCTTCGTGCGATCGGGATCCTTAAGGAAGTCGGGCTGACCGGAAAGGTGCTGCATTTTGATCCACATAAGGATCCGGATGAATTTATCAAAACCGAAGGTGCCGAGGCGTTCCAGAAGCGGATCGACGAAGCGGAGAACAGTTTCCTCTTCGAAATACGGATCCTGCAGCGGGACTACTCAATGAGTGATCCGGAGAGCAAGACCAAGTTCTTCCGTGAGGTTGCCAAAAAGCTCTGCCTCTTTAGCGAGGATTTAGAGCGCAACAACTATATGGAAGCGGTCGCGAGGAAATTCGGCATCGGCTTTGACGAACTGAAGTCTCTGGTGCGCAGCTATGCGACGCAAACGGGTCTGGCCAAACCGCTCGAGCGGCCAAAGTCGGGGATCCATCAAAAGAATACCCCGGAAGAGAGCATCAAACGCTCTCAGCGATTGTTGATTACATGGATCGCCAATGAACCGGCGATCTATGAGAAGATCAAAAAATATATTTCCGCAACGGACTTTACGGAGCCGCTTTACAGTGAGGTGGCCGACAAACTATTCCGTGAGATCGAGGCGGGGGAGATGAATCTGGCGGCAATGGTCAGTCAGTTCACGGAAGAGGAGCAGCAAAAGGAAGTTGCAGCCCTTTTTAATACGGAGCTGGAGGCACTTGAAGAGGATACGGCGGGAAGAGAACAGGCTTTCCATGATATCCTGTATGCCGTCAAAAAGAACAGCTACGAATATTTCTCGGCAAACCTGGGGTCCGATGTATCGGCACTTGAGAAAGTGATCAACGGCAAACAGGCCCTGGAAGAACTGAGCAGAACACATATATCACTGGAATCTTAACAATGGAAACGGAGGTCCACGATGGACGAACAGACACAGGAAAAATTTGAAGAGCGACTTAAAGAATTTATCGCCCGGACAAAGAAGAAAAAGAACGTCGTAGAATATTCGGAAATGACGGAATATTTCGCAGATCTGAATCTGGAAGACGAGGATTTTGACAAGATCACGGAGGCACTCGATGCCAGCAATATCGTGGTCAATGTCGATACGCCGGTGGAAGAAGACATTGATGTCGAGACAGATGACGATGCGGATTTAAATGAGGAAGAGGAAATCGATGTCGAGAACATCGATCTGTCCGTACCGGATTCGATCAGCGTTGAAGATCCGGTCAGAATGTACCTGAAGGAAATCGGTAAGGTCCCGCTGCTGTCCGCAGATCAGGAGATCGAACTGGCAAAGAAGATGGAAGCCGGCGTGGCAGCGCTGGAGCAGATCGCGGATCTGGATTCGCAGATCGCGGAAATGAAAGACGGCAAGGCCAAAGACAAACTCAAAGAAGAGCGTAAAGAACTGCAGTATATCGTGGATGACGGCGAGGATGCCAAGAAGAAGCTGGCAGAAGCAAACCTGCGACTGGTCGTATCCATTGCCAAGAGATACTTAAGCAGAGGTCTGGCGTTCCTGGATCTGATCCAGGAAGGAAACCTCGGTCTGATCAAAGCGGTTGAGAAATTCGATTATACCAAGGGATATAAGTTCTCTACCTATGCAACCTGGTGGATCAGACAGGCCATCACCAGAGCAATCGCCGATCAGGCACGTACCATTCGTATTCCGGTACATATGGTGGAGACCATCAACAAGCTGATCCGTGTGAGCAGACAGTTATTGCAGGAACTCGGTCGTGAACCAACTCCGGAAGAGATCGCAGCGGAAATGAAGATCCCGGAAGATCGTGTGCGTGAGATCTTAAAGATCTCGCAGGAGCCGGTATCGTTGGAGACTCCGATCGGTGAAGAGGAAGACAGCCACTTAGGTGACTTTATCCAGGATGATAACGTTCCGGTACCGTCTGATGCGGCTGCCTTTACGCTCTTAAAAGAGCAGCTGGTGGAAGTCCTCGGGACACTGACAGAGCGTGAGCAGAAGGTGCTTCGTCTCCGTTTCGGATTAGATGACGGCCGTGCAAGAACACTGGAAGAAGTCGGCAAGGAATTTAACGTTACGCGTGAGCGTATCCGTCAGATCGAGGCCAAGGCACTTCGTAAGCTCCGTCATCCGAGCCGCAGCCGTAAGCTGAAGGATTATCTGGATTAATATGGAACTTTCAAAACGAATGGAAATGCTTCTTGCACTGGTGCCGAGGCATGTCTGCATCGCAGACATCGGCTGTGACCATGGATTTGTTTCCATGGAACTGGTCAGGCGCAACATCTGTGACCATGTGATCGCGGCAGATCTGCGCGAAGGTCCTCTGTCACAGGCCAGGGCACATGTGGAGGAAGCAGGGCTTTCCGCACGGATCTCACTGCGAATCTCGGATGGATTATCTGCGATCGCGCAGGGGGAAGCAGATGGCTTTTTGACTGCCGGAATGGGCGGGCGACTGATCCGCAGGATCATCGAGCAGGATCTTGCAAAAGTGCGCGCCATGCAGTTCATGGTGCTGCAGCCGCAATCGGAGATTGAGCAGCTGCGTGCGTTTCTGAGGGCGCAGCGCTTCGAAATTGTCTGTGAAGAGATGGTCAGAGAGGATGGGAAATTCTATCCGGCGATGCTGGTCAGAATCGGTCACATGACGCAAAGCGGTTGCGCGCCGGCAGATCCGGGCACAGCGTCTCAAAGCGGTAGCGCGCAGAACATCGAGATGGACCCGCTTCCGGAAGAGACGGAGGATCGTTTCGGACCATGCCTGATCCGGCAACATCATCCGGTGCTGCTTGAATATCTTTCCTGGTGGGAAGAGAAGCAACAGCAAATTCTGGAAGCGCTGGAGAAGGCGAACGGCAGGCAACAGGAGCGGATCGACGAAGTGACGCATGAGCTGTTACTGATCCGCACGGCAAGGGCACTTATGGATGAAGAGACCTCATTGTAAAGACGGTTGAATGTAGGAGGACTAGGGTATGCTGAACAATGTAGTGATCGATGGCAAGACTTATCAATACGAGAACGGCACGACATTCGAGTCGATCGCGAAGGATTTTACAAAGCAGTATGGTGATGAGATCGC
>JAILPR010000268.1 GCA_024699355.1 Lachnospiraceae bacterium | reverse complement strand
TGATTTGAGCGGGCCGCCCTTGGTGATGACAAAGGCGTTGGTGAATGCCTGCAATGCGTTGATCGTCTGCATGATCATGTTAAAGAAAATGATCGGCGAGATCTGCGGCATCGTGATCCTGATAAATTTCTGCCAGCCGTTGGCACCGTCGAGATCCGCTGCTTCATAAAGATCTACCGGTACGTTTTTGAGTGCTGCCAGGAGCATGACCATGGAAGAACCAAACTGCCAGATTTCCAGCAAACAGATCGTCAGCATCGCGGTCTTGGTATCGCCAAGCCACTGTACTTTCGGCAGGTGAAAAATCCCCAGAATGGAATTGATGATACCATCATCCATGTACATCAGCTTCCACAGGATACAGACTGCCACGCTACCACCAAAGAGCGATGGAATGTAGTACACCGTACGAAGGAAATTGATGCCTTTCATGGATCGGTTCATCAACATCGCTACCGCAAGAGCCATAAGAAGCTTGCCCGGCACCGTATAGAGTGTATATACAATGGTGACTTTGAAGGAATTCCAGAATTCCCGGTCTTTGGTAAACAATGTGACGTAATTTTGGAATCCGACAAAATTTGGTGTCGCAAGTCCGCTGAAATCCGTTAAGGAATAATAGATGGACATCAGAAACGGATAGAGCTGTAAGATCGTAAATCCCAGGAGCCACGGGGCGATATAGAACAGTCCCTGCATATCGCGTTTCGAATAAGCTTTTGATTTTTTCATAGTCCTCTCCATAAACTCAGGAAGGGCACCTTGCGGTGCCCTTTCCCGTTCTTTTGCACACCCGGGGCCCGGGCCGTGCGACAGTTTTGATCGCTGTCAGTTATTTCTTGGAATCCAGGTAGTTCTGGAACAGTTCGATCGCATCGTCTGCTGCATCTTCCGGTGTCTTCTCACCGTATGCGATCTGCATCAGCATATCACTCATGATCGCCATCGGCTCTTCTTCGGTGGAGAGACCCATCTCATAAGTGCCGCCATACTGCTGACAAACATCTACGGTCTCTTTTACGATACCTTCCAGCAGACCGTTTGCTGCGCAAACATCCTGGCCAACGGTTGTCGGAGGTACGCTTCGTACGGTACCAAGCGTTGCTGCTGCTTCTTCATTGTTATAGAAGTAATCTAAGAACATCACTGCTGCTTCTACGTTTGCGGAGTTCTTGGAAACCACCATGTACTGCGGACAATTGCAATAGAAGCCATCGTCCTTTGCACCACTCATCAGCGGCAGGTTAGCTGCCTTGAAGGTTCCGGAAGTAGATGCTGCAACGGCCGGCTCTGCGGTAGAGGTATAGCAGAACTGAGATACATAAGTGCCGTTGATCCATGCCGGATCTGTGGTCAGGTTCTCGTTGTACGGCTCGGTGTTTGCTGCCGGTGCAACAACGTTGTTGTCATATAAGCTCTTCACATAGGTTAAGCACTCTACCAGTTCATCTCTGGTGAAGCCCATTTCAAAGGTATCATCCAGGAAGAAGGTATTGCCGGTGAGCTGTAATAAGTACGGACGAAGTACTGCCGTGGTCATCATGGTAGAATCAATCTCCAAGAGATATTTACTGGGATCTGCTGCCTGAACTGCCTTACCGAGTTCTACCAGACGATCCCAGTCCAGATCGCCTGACATATCAATGCCAAGGCTGCTTGCCAGCTCTTCGTTGTAGATCAGTGCGGTACCCGCAAGACCGGTCGGCAGACCATACTGATGGCCGTCGAAATTACCGTTGCTTGCCAGGAAATCTGCATTGAAAGTGCTAAGATCGATCAGATCACTGTAGTCGTTAAAGTCTACGAAATAGTCTGCGCCACTGCTCACATAGCCCGGCATCCAGCCGACACCCATCTGGATGATGTCTGCTTCCGTGCCTGCATTTAACTGTGCGGTCAGCTTTTCCTGATATCCATCAGAGCTGCCGTATTCCGGCTCGATGGTGATCCACGGATACAATGCTTCAAACTGCTCGATCACAGCAACGGTTGCTTCCGCTCTCTCATCACCGCCCCACCACATAAAGCGAAGGGTCACAGGTTCCTGATCTGCAGCTGCCTCTGTTGCTGCCGCAGTATCTGCTGCTGCGGTTGTCTCTGCGCTTGCCTGCGTAGTCTCTGCCGGTGCAGAAGCTGCTTCTTCACTGCTGCCGCAGGCACTTAACGTAAGTACCATGGACGCTGCCAAAAGAGTTGCAATAACTTTGTTCTTCATAAGTTCCTCCCTTTCTGTATTGCCATGACCTATGCATGACCTTGTTGATGATCTTATCCTAACCGAAAAAAACCTGTTCCAAAATCCCAACAGATTTTGAAACAGGTCACATTGTTTTTGATTTTTTCAAAAAAGGTTGCAGATCTTTGGAAATCCAAAATTCTGCAACCCTTTCGTCATTCATCATCTGATTGTTTTTTCATCCGCCACGCCGCAGATCAGTCCTTTTCGTATAAGAACTTCTCCGGAAGGGAAATATGGAAGCCCTTTGCCAGGTCTCTGAAGTTCTGCGGTGTGATCGTCTGGAGCTTGGTCGGGCTCATGGAAAGCACCTTGACCAGGATCTCCGCGGACTTCTCGATCGTATGCATCAGACCGAAGGTCAAGTCAAAGGTCTCGCCGGAGCAGAACATTCCATGGTGCGCCCAGATGACCGCATTATATTCCTCCATCAGTTTGCTGGTCTCGATCGCGATATCTCTTCCGCCCGGAACCATCCACGGGATGACGCCGATGCCTTCCGGAAATACCACCGGGCACTCCGTTGCCATCTCCCAGAGTTCTCTGGTCCAGACCTCATCT
>JAILPR010000243.1 GCA_024699355.1 Lachnospiraceae bacterium | reverse complement strand
CCCAGGCAAGGACTCCGTCCGCTTCCAGGATCGCGCCCGTACCGAATGCCTTGCAAACATCTTTCCGCCCCGTCGCATCCGGCAGATAGACCGGTGCAGATAGTCTCTGCGGTCTGGACTGTGCCGGGCAATAAAGCAGATCTCTCGTCCAGAAGCTTTGATCTGCATAGATCAGCTCCGGCAGTAATTTTTCTGCACTGATCTGCGCTTTCGCCTCCAGGATCTCCGGAAGATCCAGCTGCGCTTCCTGCCAGATTGGCAACCGGCATAACCCGGGATCTTCTGAAATCTGACGCAGATCAGGCAGCAGCATATGCGCTCTTTTCTGTGCCGTATAGATCACAATCCGGTCAAAGGCGACATAGGGATCTTCCGAACTGACCGTCAGCGTATGGACGCCAGGGGAAAGCATCGGCAACTGCGCACAAAGTTTTTCTCCATCATTCAATACGGCCTCCCGCCAGTTACCGCGCCACTCATCCAGCGTTTCTGACGAAAGCAGGATCGGCGTCTCCTGATCGATCTGCAAGGTAAACCGGATCTGCCCGGTCGAAGAAAGCGTCAGATATCTCGAAAGCTCGATCTCAAAACTGCCGCTCGAACATAGCTGAAAGTGATAGGTCGCCGTGCGTCTGACCGGTGCTTTGCCGGCGCATACCAGACTTCCGCACATCCGCCCAAGGTGCGGGATCACGTGCCAGGGATCGCCATCCATTCCGCGCTCTTCATACTTTTCTGCCGGGATCAGAACATAGCCGTCTGTCCCTGCACGCAAAAGGATCGGGATCTGAATCCGTGCATTTCCTGCGACCGAGGTTACGGTCAAAAGTTCCTGATGATCGTATAAAAGGGCTTCCTTCGCACAGGTGATCAGGATCCGCTTCTCGCCGGTCAACTCACCGCTTTGCTCCGATAAGCTCAGCCCCTCGCTGCAACTTAGCGAAAGTTGAAAATCCACACATCCGCAGCCGGGGTTTGCGATCTCCAGCCATTTGGTCATCACACCCCCGCTCTCAAAGATAAGTTCCTTCCGATCTCCCCAAAGCGTGACAAGAACCCCCGGATCTCCGATTTTCAGTGCTCTTGCGGCATTTGGATACATCGGAAATCCCGGCGGTGGGAATGCTTCCGGTGTCAGGATCCGATCCCATTTTCCGCCGGAGAGCATGCGATTATAGTAATACAGCAGATACCGCATCTGATCCCGCATCTGCTCTGCCAGTGCAGCATACGTATCGATAGAGGCATATTTCCCCTGCCGCATACACAGGCGGCTGCGATCCGCATAATAAAATTCCGCATTCTTGTAAAATGCTGCCGCAAATTTCATGGTAAACATCTGGAAAAACGCGGCCCGCTCCTCTTCCGGGAGTTCCCCTTCCATCTGCGCCACCTGCGCAAACAGGTCATATAATACCCGGAGACGAGCACCTGCCTCATCTCCATAGGACGTCTGTGAGAAGAGATCCGAGCGCAGATGCTCAACCTTGCAGACATTGACGCTCTGCGTGAATCGTTGGTAAAGATCTGTAAGTCGTCCGCCGATGCCGCCATGAAACGAGGCATCGATCCATGATCGCAAAAAGCGATCCGGATCTTTGGTCACGCTCTCTTCTCTGCCTGCATCCCAGGCACAAGCCATAAAATAGGACAGATCCTGCTCTAAAGGCTTGAGTGCGCCCACGTTCAGCACCCAGATCTTGCGGATATTCTGCTCATAGCATTTCTGCAGTTCCCATCCTGTCTGCGCCATCGGGATGGTATTGATGAACAGATAGCTCATCCCGGGATGTGCCCAGTAAGAATTGTGATAATACAGCGCATGTCCGCCCGGACGCTTCTGCTCTTCCTCGGATGGATATCTCCGCATATAGCCGAAATTATCATCGACCCACATCACGGTAATATCTTCCGGCAGTTTCATCCCGCTGTCATATAGCGGGAGTACTTCCTTATACGGGATAAACAGCTGCAGGATCTCTTCTTTCTTTCGCCCAAGACTCTCCTGCAGGATCATGCGCTGATCAGAGATCACCTGCTCCATCAGCGCGACTTTTCGCGATCGCTTCTCTTCTTCCGAAAGATCCAGCGAATCGATCGCCTGCGCGACAAAGCCCGTATCGTGGATGCCACGCATACCGACCGTATAGCTGGACTCATAGGCACGATTTTCATCTACACGCTCTCTCCAGTATTCCCGAAGTTTCTCCCGTGCCTCATCGGAAACAGAGTAGTCATACTGCAGATCCCAATAGCCTTTTTTTGCGATCCAGGGTTTCCACTCATTTTGATTGCTTCGAAGCAGCATCTCACAGTGCGACGTTCCGACGATGATTCCCATCTCATGCGCCAGGCGCGCATTTTCCGGATTCTCATTAAAGTAGTTGACATGCATGGCCGGCCAGAGATAGTTGCCCTTCAATCGCAGGATCAGCTCATAGATTTTGCGATAGGTCTCCGGTCCGATCGTATCATCTGCGGTATGCTCCTTCGCCCAGGCATCGAGTTCTTCCTCATCATTCAAAAAAATCCCCCGGTATTGCACCGAGGGATAAGAGCAATCACAGAAATGATCCGGTAATGTAAACAGATCTCTTTTATGGATTGGAAGATCGCCCCAGTCATACCAGGGCGAAACGCCGAGTTTTTCGCTCAGTTCATAGATCGCATATACCGCACCTCTTCTCCCGTTTCCTTCCAGATACAGCACATCGTCTTTACAATAAAGCACATACGCTTCCCAGCGATCCTTGCCTGTCTCATCTTTCAGATAGGTTGCAGCATCCGGATCTTCTCCATCCTGAAAGATCCGGATCCTGCTGCCATTCATCTCTTCTGTCAGGTTTGCGTTGATCCCCATCGTTGCCTTCAGATCTTTGCACAACTGCTCCGCTGCGATCCTGACCGCACTGTCCGCATCCTGCCTTACGTAAATACGAATCACTTCTGATTTTCTTAATTCAAACATTTCTCATCTCCGTAACAATTAGCCTTTTAATCCGGATGTTGCGATTCCCTCCACCAGATATTTCTGGAAGAAAACAAAAATCAGCAAAATCGGGATCAGTGATAATGTAGACATCGCAAAAAGCGCGCCCCAGTCCGAAAGTGATGTCGAATCGTTGAACATCTTGATTGCCAAAGAAGCCGTATACGTTCTTGGTTTATTTAAGTACAACAGCGGTCCCATAAAGTCTTCCCACTTCCACATAAAGGAGAAGATCGCTGCTGTCACCATTGCCGGCTTGGTCAGCGGGAGAATAATACTGACAAAAAATCGTGCCATGGAACTGCCATCGATCTTGGCCGCTTCATCCAGATCCATCGGAATGCCGCGAATAAACTGCATGATCAAAAACACAAAAAATGCTTCGCTGGTAAAGCTTGGAACGATCAGCGGAAGCTTGGTTCCGACCCATCCCAGTTGATTGAAAATAATATATTTCGGAATCATCGTTACCTGTGACGGAAGCATCATGGTCAACAGCATACAGGCAAACCAGATCCCGCGTCCGCGAAATTTACATCTCGAAAAGCCAAAAGCCACTACGGAAGAAGATGCTACTGCACCGATGGTTCCAAGTCCCGCTACCACAAACGAATTCAGAAAGAACGTCCCAAACGATACTCCGCCAAAACCTGCCCAACCGGAAACATACTTGGAAAAATCCCAACTGGAGGGAAAAAACGTTTGTGTATCTCCGAAAATTTCATAATTACTTTTAAACGATCCCATGAACATCCAAACCACCGGATAGATCATGATCACTGCGCCAACAAGTTTTAACAGGATACCGAAAATCCCTGATTGTATCCGGTTTTGGCGAATCCCTGCTGCCTTTATATTCATCATACCATGCCCCTTTTGTTTGTCATCATTTCGTTTCATAAAATACCCAACGATCCGAGGATTTAAATAACAGGATCGTCATCAGTGCAACCACAAACAACATGAACCAGGCCATTGCACTGGCGTAGCCCATCTTGGAGAACTGAAACGCCTGCTGATACAGATAGACACTGTAGAACAGTGTAGAATTCAGCGGGGCACCTCCCGTAATGACGTAACTTGAGGTAAACGCCATAAAACCGTTGATCAACTGCTGCACCAGATTGAAAAAGATCACCGGTGTCAACATCGGCAACGTGATCCGGAAAAACTGCACGATCTTTCCTGCACCATCCACGCGCGCCGCTTCATAGAGTTCCGTCGGGATCTGTTGCAAACCCGAAGTAAAGATCAGCATCGAAGATCCGAACTGCCAGATGGCCAGTACGATCAGTGTCCAGATGGCTGTATCCGTCCTCGAGAGCCATGAAATATCATCCGGCAGACCAAGCGTTCCAAGAATGTTGTTGATCGCGCCATCCGTTGCAAACAATCTGCACCATACCACCGCAATCGCAATACTGCCTCCCAGGATCGATGGAATGTAATAAATCGCCCTGAAGATCCCGTTTTCCAGTTTAGGCTTCATCAGCAGCATCGCTACCATCAACGACATGAACAGTTTGAGCGGTACCGAAACAAATGCGTAGAACAGCGTAACCTTAAAGCAGGTCCAAAAAACGCGGTCCGATGTAAACATCTTGATATAATTTGACAATCCGGTCCACCTTGGACTGGATAAAATATCGTATTTGGTAAATGACAGATAAAACGAAACACAAATCGGTACTGCAGTGAACAGGAGAAAGCCAATGATAAAGGGCATGATAAATAAATATCCCTCCAGGTTCTCTCTTCTGCGAATCACAGTTTTTCTTTGTTGCATCGCTTTCTCCTCCTCTCTGCAAACTTCTTATTCCTGTGCTTCCTGCAAGATTTCGTTCGCCTGTACAAAGAATTCGTCCGCAGCTTCCTGTGCGCTCATTTGGCCGTAGCGTACCTGCTCTACCAGACTGGTTACCAGTGCACCAACTTCTCCGCTGCCGCTTGGTGAAGGCGGATTGATCGTCGTTGCTACTTTCTCGATCCTCGGAATATAATCCATGGCATCTCTCTCGATACCGCTTAAGCCCTCAATGATCTCTGCGGAAATGACAGAAGATACCGGAAGGCCACGATCCGTCAGCAGAATCTGATTTGCCTCAATGGAATTGGTGATAAAGTCAAGAACCTTTGCTGCTTCTTCTTTGTTTTCCGAAGTTTCTGCGATAGAGTAGAACATACTCGGTTTCACATAAGCTTCCTGTACGGTATCTCCTTCATAACTCGGCCACATGCTGATGCCCCATTCAATGGATTCATCACAATCGGCAACAACCGATACACACATACTGTTGTAGGTAAATACACACCATGTCTTGTTCTGCGCTAAAAATCCCTGATCGGAACTGCTCAGATCCGCCAGTTCTTCTACCGTAACGTGGTAATCGCTGTTGATGGTATCCTCGATCAGCTGGAAATACTTCAGTGGAATACTGCTGTCTTCCACGCCGAGAGCACCACCTTCGGATGGCAAAAGTACCTTTCCTTCTCCACGCGCCAGGTTTTCCATGGTACGCTCATCATTTGACAGGATTTCGATCTTCATACCGGTCTGATCGTAAACCTGCTGCGCAACTTCCAAAAATTCCTGCCAGGTCCACTGCTCCGGTACTTCTATATTGCAACTGTCAGTCACGGTCTTGTTATAGAGCAGGCATTGTGCAGAAGATCCGGCACAAAGTGCATAAAGATTGTCATCTACTTTGCCACTGTCAATCGTACTCTGACTGCAATTGGAAATATCAATGGTCCCGTTATCGATAAACTCATTCATATTCGCCAACAGATTTTTCTGCTGGTACTGCAACAGATAGGAATAATCCATCTGGATGATATCCGGAAGTTCACCGCCTGCAGCTTCAGTTGCCAGTTTTTCCCAGTAGCTTCCCCACTCAATAAACTCCACTTCAAAATTCACTTCCGGATGCTCGGATGCATACAGATTTAACATCTCTACGGTTCGGTCATTGCGCACCTGATTTCCCCACCATGCCACACGTAAGGTGGTCTGTGCGCTGTCGCTTCCGATAGATGTCACTTCTTCCGTTGTTTCTTCTGCCGCTGCTTCGCTTCCGGCAGTAGCGCCAACTGCGCTGTCCGCAGCCGCATTTTCCGTAGTCTGTGCTGCACTGCCACAGCCGCACATGGTTTCAGCCATCATTAATGTCGCAACCGCAATCCCCAACAACTTGCTTTTCGTTCCTTTCATAGGTACCTCCTCCTTATAGGAAACTTATTTTTGTCTACCTCCTTAATCTATCATTGAACTTTTTATCATTTATTTCTCTAAGTGCATCGGAACATTGCAAAAAGGTACAAAAAAAGAACCCATGCCGAAACATGGATTCTCAGATTCTTCTCTGCATTACCGCACCCGCATACGCTGCACGTTCCTGCCTGGTTGCGCCCGCATTTAAAAATTATCGATCAGGCCCTGCAGGCCTTCACTTTCATAGATTCGTTTATAATAGGCCACTTCATCACTGATCAGGTCATCGATCACACGCATGCCGAGGAGTTCCACCGGCGCCTTATCATCG
>JAILPR010000218.1 GCA_024699355.1 Lachnospiraceae bacterium | reverse complement strand
CTCTCATACCAGGCGGGAACACGATATTTGCCCAGGGACTCCCAGGTATCCTGATACGGACCTCTGGCAATTACCTCTTCAATCGTTTGTAAATATTCCTGTGTCTTCATCCTTTAATTCTCTGCCACAACCTTGTCATATTCTGCTTTCAGTTCCGGATACTTCTCATTTGCATAGTCCTCCAACGTCCCCATACCAAGTTCATCTGCCAGCGACAGCATTTCATTGAATGCCGCTTCACAAGCCTCTTCGGAGTCTGCCGTCATGATCGCCGCTTCCTGATTCTTGACCATATCCGTGATCTTCGATTCAATGATCGCCTCGTCCGAATCGGTCTCGAAGCGGATCAGACCGATGACCGGATTACGGTATACATACGGTGTCAGATTTTTTCTCGCTTCTGCCGTCTGAGAAGTGGAGGTCGCTTCCGCGATGCCGGTGACGATCGCATTATGAACCAGCCATCCCCAGTACTTGAGGCCTCTTGGCTGAAGCACCGAATTATCGCCCTGGAAATCGTAGGTAAAGGTCGGATAGCCATCCGCATCCACGGTATAATCTTCGCCTTCAATACCCCACATCAGCAGCTTCATACCTTCATCGCTATAGGCATAGGATAAGAAACGGAACGCCGCCTCCACATTCTGGCAGGACTTCGTAATATACAGACCTCTGCCGCCGCAACCGGTATTGTATACCTTACAGTCATCGCTGACACAGTCCGTGATCAGTGAGAAGGAAAAGTCATCCCCGTTGGCCGCGATCGCCGTATTAAAGTTATCCGCATGATTGTCATAGCCAAAGTTTGCAAATGCCTTTCCGGCAACGCAGTCCTCTTTGGTATCATCCTCAGACGTATAGGCGAAGTTCTCTGTCGTGATATAGCCGTTGCGATACCACTCATTGACCTTCTTGTAATAGTCCAGCAAACCATCCTGGCGCAGATACCATTCCAGCTGCCCGTTGTTTTCGACATAGCCACTGCTCTTAAGTCCCATCTGGTTCATCAGCCAGCCAAACTTATGAATGCAGTTAAAGTCCGTCGTGATCATCTCCGGATATGCCTCATGCACAGCGGCAAAAACCGTATCCAGGTCTTCTAACGAGTTGATCGAAAGACCCAGCTCCTCTAAGATATCCTCCCGCACCATAAAGCCCGGCCCTTCTGTCAGAACCGAATCATACTTCTCATACTCGGAATCCGGTGAGAACCCGCAGCCGATGGTGTAGTAGTGATCATCTTTCGCCTCATTGACAAATACCGTCACCGGATCGGGATCCCATGCAATGTCCGGATACTGCGCCGCCAGCTCATCAAGCGCATAACTTACCTCGCTATCCGCCATAAACTGGTACCGATAGGAACAAACGATATCCGCCATTTCCCCGGACGATACCATCAGCGGCAGCTGATTGTCATCCGCCGCACGAATGATTTCCACATCGATTCCGATGCGATTACTGAATTCTTCCGGTACCGCACCTTCCCAGGTATCATACGGCCACCACGACTCATCTACAAAGATGGTCAGTTTCTCGCGTTCACCGCTCTGCGTGCTTTCTCCCCCGGTTGCCTCCGCTGTCTGCTGATCCTGCGCCTGATTGGATGAAGGATCCGCTGTCTGCGCAGATCCGCAGCCGCTTCCAAACAACATCACCACTGCCAGTGTGGTTGCCAATACTCTTTTTGCTTTCATAAAAACCTCCTTCTCGTTCTTACTCCTTTACCGCACCGATCATCATGCCCTGGACAAAATACTTTTGCAGAAACGGATAGATACACATGATCGGTAGCATGGAAATGACCATTGCGGTCGATTGAATCGTAAAGTTTGTTGCACTGTTTGCTTCCGAAATCTGACCGGCCACTTCAGAATTCGCAGCGGATGAAATACTTTGATTGATGATCATCATCATTTTATAAGACAGGGTCTGCAGTCCCTTATCTCTGACGTAATACGCAGAATCCAGCCAGCTGTTCCACTGTCCCACTGCCACGAACAGAGACAATGTCGCGATGAACGGCTTGGATACCGGAAATACAATCTTACGAAAGATCTGCAATTCTCTGGCGCCGTCGATCCTTGCCGACTCCAGCACCGATTCCGGGATCGATGAGAAGAAATTCATTCCCGTAATGACAAAGAATGTATTGAGCAGCGCCGGCACGATATAGACACCAAAGGAATTGAGCAGTCCCAGGTTCTTAAGCAGGATATAAAACGGGATCAACCCGCCCGAAAAATACATGGTAAAGACCACCATAAAGCGGTAGGTATTGCGAAAGAGCAGATTCTTACGCGATAACGCATAACTGAACAAACTGGTACAGGTGATGCAGCACAGCGTGCCGATCACGGTTCTCGCAACCGATACCCCGAAGGCATGGATCCAGTCCGGATCCGTCAAAAACAGATGATAGTTGGCCAGTGTAAATTTCCTGGGCCATAGATAAACACCACCCTTGAGCAGATCGATCCCGTCACTGAACGAGCAAACGATCGTGTAATAAAACGGATACAGTGTCAGGATCCCTACGATCATGAGCAAGAGATCCACGACCAGATCCACCACGCGATCTTCCGAAATGATTCGTTTCATTTATCTGTCCCCCTGTTCTTAGAATAAGCCTTCTTCGTTGAAGTGCTTTGCCACACGGTTACTGATGATCACGAGAGTAATGGAAACCAGCGACTGGATAAAGTCCACGGCCGTCGCATAGGAAAAGCGGCCTTCCGACATTCCCATCTTGAACGCATAGGTCTGAATGATCTCCGACGTGGAATTGTTGATGGCATTTCCCATCAAAAACGACTGCTCGAAGTTGGAGCCGACCATCCCGCCGCCGAGGAAACTGCCGATCGAAAGGATCAGCACCGTCACCACTGCGGACTTGATCCCCGGAAGCGTAATGTACCAGATGCGCTGCAGGCGTCCCGCGCCATCCACTTTGGCCGCTTCGTACAGGATCGAATCGATCCCCGAAATCGCTGCCAGGAAAATGATGGCCCACCAGCCGGAGCTTTTCCAGATGGATAAAAAGACCGCCATCCCCCAGAAGTATTTGGGGGAAGTCAGGAGCGGTAAGCCCTGATCGATCAGCCCGATCCTGACCATCAGCTGATTAACCACGCCGCTGCTTTCCGAAAACAGCACCGCTGCGATACCGCTGACCAGGATCCAGGAGATGAAGTTCGGCATATAACTGAAGGTCTGAATGACACGCTTAAATGCACCGTGACGACACTCCGAGATCAATACAGCCAACAAGATCGGCACCGGAAATGCCAACACCAGCTTCAATCCGCTGAGCACCAATGTATTTCTGAGCAGGTCCCAGAATTTGTAATCCGTGATAAACTCCCGGAAGTATTTGAGTCCCACCCAGTCACTTTGAAAAATCCCATGGATTCCAGATGAAATTTTATATGATTTGAATGCCAGGATGATCCCCAGCATCGGTAGATAGGAAAACAGCAACAGATAGCTGATTCCCAGAAGTGAAACTGTCTGTAATTCCCACTGCCGCCGAAATTGTTTTCCCAGCGGGCGACGTGATTTCCCCATATATCGCTCCTTCTCTGCTTACTCCAAAACAGCCCGCAAACCCCGATCACCCCAATCGGGGATCTGCCTGATACCTTTACTATACCGATGAGGTCCGGAAATAAAAATATAAACACTTTTGCACTTCACTCAAAAAATGTTGTTTTTTTATATGTTTTTTCATATGGTTTTTGCTAGAATCAATGTAAGGAGGTGCATCTATGCTGACTTCACTTCATTCCAGATCCGTCTTACAGGACTTAAATCTCCAACTGACCATCCGGGATACCACATTTCACATTATCGATTCGGCCCACGGCCGGTTTGCCAGATCCTTTCTGCGTCATATGCATAGTTTTTATGAGCTGCACTATATCTATAGCGGCAAAGGCTTCCTGGTTACGGATTCCGCCTCCTATCCGCTGAAGAAAGGCGACCTGTTCATCATTCCTCCGCACTACTATCATGAGCAGATCACCGATCCGGACGATAACATGGAAGAATTCCATATTTCTTTTACCGTGCTTCCGCTGAGCAGTCAGAAATCCTTTGCCTATTATTTGAATTCATTGGGATTTTGGATGACCAATACCGAAGAGCCGTTAGGTCGGATCTACGATACCATCGATGAAGAATTGTTACGGGAGAGTCCCTATTTAACAGAAATGTTAAGCGCACTCTTTTCTCAGATCTTTGTGCGCATCTTTCGAATGTTTGTGCCGAAAGTCTCGACTCAGATGAAGCCGCTCACCGATCACGAGAAGCGGATCATTACCATTGATCAGTTCTTTCTGTTTCACTACGCCACGATCACGTTGACGCAGTTGGCTGAGAGCCTGAGCCTTAGTAAAAATCATGCCTGCAGACTGATCAAGGAAAACTACGGCATGACTTTTATCCAGATGCGTACCACGACACGGCTCAATGCCGCCGCGGATCTGTTGAGCAGCACCGGCATGCCGATCTCTGCGATCTCCGAACAGTGCGGATTCTCCAATCCGATCTACTTTACGCAGGAATTTAAGAAGCAGTTCCGCATGACGCCCAGAGATTATCGCAAACAGCACCTGCCTGTATCACAGTCCTAAAAAACACTGCGCGATCAGTTCGATCACGCCGCAGGATACCATCACGAGGATGGGATCTGCTTTCCATTTTCGCAGAGCAAACACACTGCCCACAAACAACACAAACGGTCGGATCGCAAAATTGCCGTCTGCAAAGCTAACCTCTCCGGAGCGAAAGATCGCCGGGATCAGAATGATCAGGCCGGCCACCAGGATCATGGAAACCACCGCCGGACGAAGCGCTGTCAGCGCATCTTTTAACACCGGAAGATCCTTATATTTCGTATAGAGCACCGCAAGGAGCGTGACAAAAATACACGAGGGCAGTGCCACACCGATGGTCGCCACCAGTGCACCCGGAATACCGGCAAGCTGATTGCCCACAAAGGTCGCCGCATTGATTGCGATCGGTCCGGGTGTCATCTGCGAAATGGTGACCAGATCCGCAAAATCCTTTTCCGAAAGCCAGCCATACTGATCCACGACCTGCGCACAGATCAATGGCATCGCCGCGTAGCCGCCGCCGAAACTGAACGCTCCTACCTGCAAAAAGACGAGAAACAGCTGAACATAGATCATTTCGTTTCCCTCCTTGCATACAGTGATCTGGCAATGCCGATGACCAGCGTTCCAAGA
>JAILPR010000189.1 GCA_024699355.1 Lachnospiraceae bacterium | reverse complement strand
TGCTATCATGTATAAGTCGCGCGGAGATACGTGTGAATGCGGAAGTGTCGGAACTGGCAGACGAGCAAGACTAAGGATCTTGTGACAGCAATGTCGTGTGGGTTCAAGTCCCATCTTCCGCATGGTAAAAAGAAAACCTCTAGGCTTTTGGCCTAGAGGTTTTTCTTTTTACAAAGCGGAGGGAGACATGAACCCATGGGTTCTGTCTCCGCTCCGCTCCGGTCGGCGCAATACCGAGGTCCACAGGACCTCGTGCGCCCCATCTTCCGCTAGCAACGTACCCTGGACCCAGTGTCCAAGGTCTCCTCGGCATAAATGCCTCGTCGGTCAGTGCGAGACCGACGTCCCCCGGACGTCGTGCGGTCTCCGCTCCGCTCCGGTCGGTGCAGGACCGACGTCCCCCGGACGTCGTGCAGTCTCCGCTCCGCTCCGGCCCATGGTTCCAATTGTCAGGAAATCGTAAGAAAATTATCAGAGTTTCCTCGGTAATAAATGATATATTAGTAAGTAGGAGGAGAGATAATCACTTATGGCTGAACGTATATTGATCGTGGATGATGAAAAAGAGATTGCAGATTTAATTGAAGTTTACCTGAAAAATGACGGTTATACGGTTTATAAATTTTACAACGGGCTTGATGCGCTAAACTGCATCGAACACACGGAACTGGATCTGGCGATTTTAGATGTGATGCTTCCGGATATTGACGGGTTCCGCATTTGTCAAAAGATCCGGGAAAAATACTTCTACCCGATCATCATGCTGACGGCCAAGGTAGAGGATGCCGACAAGATCATGGGCTTAACGATCGGTGCGGATGACTATATCACCAAGCCGTTTAATCCGCTGGAGGTCGTCGCCAGAGTCAAAACGCAGCTTCGCCGGTTCGTTCGTTATAACCATGCGTCCTCCGAGGAAGAGGCAAATGCACCGGTATCCGAATATGATATCAACGGGCTGATCATCAACAAAGACACACATAAATGTACCTTGTACGGTACGGAAGTGTGCTTAACGCCGATCGAATTTTCGGTTCTTTGGTATTTATGTGAGAACCGGGGCAAAGTCATTTCGTCCGAGGAATTATTCGAACAGGTCTGGGGTGAAAAATTTCTGGATAACAATAACACCATCATGGCGCACATCGGACGATTACGGGAAAAATTAAAAGAACCGGCACGGAAACCAAAATTTATCAAAACAGTATGGGGAGTTGGATATACCATTGAATAACACAAAACAAACCACGCCAAAAGTAAATGATCCTTTCATGCGACTGCAGATCACGCTGTTTTTCAAAGCGATCCTGATGCTGCTTCTTGCAGCACTCGTTTCCTTCATTCTCTATCAGAGTATGATTCGTGAGAAATTCGGCGATTTCGTCGTGAATTTACTGAGTGGCATTTACAACGATTATGACTATGCCTATTTATTCTATCAGTACCGTTTTCGGGAGTATAAAAGCCTCTATCTGATCGCCGGCGGTATCCTGATCTTCCTCATTGTCCTGGGGCTCTATTCGCGGATGCTGGCGAAGTATTTTGCAGAGATCAATCGCGGGATCGATGCGATCATTGCCGAGAATTCCGACGATGTCCAGTTGTCTCCGGAACTGTCTGCCATAGAGAAAAAAATCAATTACATTAAACGGGTCCTCGCAGAGCGAAAAACGGAGGCACAGCTTGCGGAGCAGCGCAAAAATGACCTCGTGGTATATCTTGCGCATGATCTGAAAACGCCGCTCACTTCGGTGATCGGATATCTAAGCCTGTTGCACGATGAGCAGCAGATCTCTGAAGAACTGCGGGCCAAATATTTAGGCATCACGCTGGAAAAAGCAGAGCGTCTCGAAGATCTGATCAATGAATTCTTTGAGATCACCCGGTTTAACCTGTCTCACATTTCGTTAGAATACAGCAAAGTCAATCTCACGCGTATGCTGGAACAATTGACCTTTGAATTCAAGCCGATGCTCATGGAAAAACAGCTGGAATGCAGCCTGGAATGCCCACCGGATCTGCAGATCAGATGCGATATTGATAAGATCGAGCGCGTCTTTGATAATCTTCTGCGAAATGCCGTAAATTACAGTGATCCGGATGAGCCAATCCGCATCGCCGTCACTACGCAGGAGCAGGCGGTCAGCATTCGCTTCATCAACAAAGGCGATACGATCCCACCGGAAAAACTGGAGCGTCTCTTTGAACAGTTCTATCGTCTCGATAACTCCCGAAGCTCCAAGAGCGGCGGTGCAGGACTTGGTCTGGCCATCTCCAAGGAGATCGTTGAGCTACACGGCGGTACCATTTCTGTCAAGAGTGAGCACGAAGAAACAGAATTTGAAGTGATTCTTCCTCTTTTGTAAGAAAATTGTAAGAATTTTGTCATACAAAGCGCAAAAACGGCACTACTGACGTTGTTAAAATAGTTAACAACTGAAGTAGTGCTTTTTTTGTGTGCAATTCAGACAGGGGTAACTTCATGGAACAGGTGGAAGAAATGAAACGGCGCGCGCTCATCCGGCGAAAGCGCGCAATGCAGCGCAGGATGCTGTTGTTTTATCACAGCATTTATCTTGTTTTGATCACGGCGATCCTGCTCTATACGGCAAGTATCATGCCGCATATCATTTCCGGGATCCGGAATGATCCGCAGGTGGTGATCGATGTTTCTAAGGATTTAGAAGGCGGCACGATCCCGCTGTTTCTGCAATGGGATGAGCGATGGGGAACGCAGAAATACGGTGCCGATTCCATGGCGGTCACGGGCTGCGGTCCGACCTGTTTATCCATGGTCCGTTGCGGACTGAGCGGCGATCCGGCATGGAATCCGTTGCAGGTGGCGCATCTGGCGGAGAAGGAAGGTTTTTACATCAAAGGATCCGGATCATCCTGGACGCTGATGAGCGAGGGGGCTGAGATGATCGGGCTGACCGTACACGAGATCATCTATGATGAAGAGCACATCCTGACCGCACTCAGAAGCGGGATCCCGATCATCGCTGTCATGGGGCCGGGAGATTTTACCTCGTCCGGACATTTCATCGTGTTAACCGGTGTCGATGAAGACGGATACATCACGGTGTGCGACCCCAACAGTCGCGACAACAGCACCAGGCACTGGGAAGCCCAAAAGCTCATCAGTCAGATCAAAAATCTATGGGGCTATTCCTATAGCAAGTGATCTTTGCATTATAAGGAGGAGAGAAACATGTGTGGAATTGTAGGATTTGTAGATCAGGAACTTTCGCCGCAGGTATTGGAGGCGATGATGGATCAGGTGGCGCATCGCGGACCGGATGGCAGCGGTATGTATATCGATGACGATATCGCTCTGGGACACCGGAGACTTGCCATTATCGACTTAAACGGCGGCTGCCAGCCGATGAAGAGTGCCGAAGGGACCTTTGTCTGCATCTTTAACGGGGAAATTTATAATTATCGTGAGCTGCGCGCGCAGCTGGAAGAGATCGGACATCACTTTACCACGAAATCCGATACCGAAGTGTTGATCCACGGTTATGAAGAATGGAAAGAAGATCTGCCGGTAAAACTACGCGGAATGTTTGCCTTTGCGATCTGGGATAAAGCGAGACGCGAGCTGTTTTGTGCCAGAGATTACTTCGGGATCAAGCCGTTCTATTACTATCAAAGCGGCGATGTCCTGATGTTCGGAAGTGAGATCAAGAGCTTTCTGGTACATCCGCAATTTGAAAAAAAACTGAATATGCGGCAGTTGGAATTATATCTGACCTACCAGTATTCTCCGGGCAACGAGACGTTTTTCGAGCATGTCTATAAATTGCCGCCGGCACACAGCATGTTATGGAAAGATTCAACGCTCACCATCAAGCGCTACTGGCAGCCGACACTGGAGAATCAGACCGATGAATCGTTGGAGGATCTGGTCTCCGAGCTTGACAGTTGCATTCAGGATTCCGTCAACGTCCATAAGATCAGCGATGTGGAAGTCGGCAGTTTCTTATCTTCCGGCGTGGATTCAAGCTATATTGCTTCTCTCTCACACGTCAACAAGACGTTTAGCATCGGTTTTGACAACAAGCGCTATGACGAAGGAAGCGATGCACATGAATTCAGCCGGACGATCGGTGTGGAAAATGATGTCTATCGCATTTGTCCTGAGGAATTCTGGGAGTCACTGCCTAAGATCCAGTACTATCTGGATGAGCCGCTGGCGGATGCCTCCTGTGTCGCGCTGTTTTTCTTAAATCGCGAGGCTTCCAAGCAGGTCAAGGTCTGCCTGTCGGGTGAAGGTGCGGATGAGCTCTTTGCCGGATACAACATCTATAAAGAACCGTTTATGTGGGGGTGGTATGACCACATTCCCGGGATCCTGCGCAGTGCCATCGGCGATGTCGCGCAGTGCCTTCCGGCAGTCAGAGGTGTGAATTTCCTGACCAGACACAGCAAAGTCTTGTCTGAGCGATATATCGGAAACACCGTGATCTTCAATGAAGTGCAAAAGAAAAAGGTGCTGAAAGGCTATCTTTGCAAAAATGATTCCATTTCTCTGGCGCAACCGTTTTTCAAGGCGCCGGCAAAAGCGGATGATGTCACCCGCATGCAGTTCACGGATCTGAATCTGTGGCTGATCGGCGATATTCTCCTGAAAGCGGATAAGATGAGCATGGCCAACAGCCTGGAGCTGCGCGTTCCGTTTTTGGACAAAGAGGTCTTTGAAGTCGCCAGAAGGATCCCGACCAAATACAAAGTCAACAAAGAAGAGACCAAAATCGCATTGCGAAGAGCCGCAACCTGCCATATCGGTACGACCTATGCGGCGCGTAAAAAGCGCGGCTTCCCGGTACCGATCCGTGACTGGCTGCGCGATGAGCAGTATGTGGAAAAGGTCCGCAGCTGCTTTGACAGTGAGCCTGCAAAGATGTTTTTCCATACCAAAGAGCTGCATAAGCTGCTCGATGAGCACCTTAGTGGCAAGCAGGATCATTGGCGTCAGATCTGGTGTGTATACATGTTTTTGATCTGGTATGATGTCTATTTCGGGCGCGATTTCAGCACATCGCGTTCACAAACGCAGCAAAGATTTTCCGGCTGTTTTTATCTCTCTGATAGGAAAACTCCGGGTGCCACTGTACTGCCCAAAGGAAGCGATGCTCCGGCATGTGCAGTGCCTCTATAAGCCCATCCTCGGAGATTGCCATCGCTTGCAGGCCATCTCCGAGTGTTTTGACCGCCTGATGATGATAGCTGTTGACGGCGATCCGTGCACTCTGCAGGCACTCATAGAGCGGCGTCCCTGCACAGATCTCCACCTCATGGCTGGACTGATCATATGGTGCCTGCTGATGATGTTCGACCGTACTCACATGCTGCGTCGGCAGATCCTGATAGAGTGTTCCGCCAAACGCAACGTTGATGAACTGAATACCGCGGCAGATGCCGAGCACAGGCTGATCCTGTGCAATTGCCTTCTGAAGCACGATCTGCTCCATCCGGTCTCTTTGCACATAGGTCTCCACCAGATCGGAAAGCGTCTCCTCTCCGTAAAGCTGCGGCGACACATCCTGTCCGCCGGTAAATAAAAAGCCGTCACACTGCGCCATCAGCTGCGCGATGTCCTGTGGATCTTCGGTAAACGGGAACACCACAGGCAGCGCGCCGCAGGCGCTCAGACCCTCAAGATATCCCGGCAGCATCCAGATGCTTTCTCTTTCCTCATCCCATAGGGGCATGACCCCGACAACTGGTTTCATTAAACTTCACCTCTGCAAAAAAATACAGACAAAGAGCCTGCAGGGCGTCTTTGTCTGCTTGGTGTTATTGTAGCGAAATGCGATATCGGTGTCAATCATCGTTCCCGGTAAGCCCCGCTCTTTGCATGCAGTAGATCAGGATTGCCTGCTGCACTTTGAGGAGGTTTTGTTTGAAATCATATCCCGCGAAATAGTGCGAATCGATGACATCCCCCGAGACCTCTTCGCCTCGGTAAAACGGCGGACATGGGTTTAATAATGCCCCTGCATTTGCAAGGTCCATCACATCCTTTGTCACCCTAAAGTCCCGGAACTTATCCAAATCCTCCTGCGGGATCGAATCGGTGCAAACAATGTCTTTGCCTCTGATCGCCTCGGATAGCTTTGATACGCACTCCACACCCGGGATCTGATACCCTGCCGGCGCACACTGCGTCAGGTCCAAATCAAACGCCTCCGCAGCTTCTTTCCATGCCCTGCCGATGTTGCCATCCGCCCCGACAAAGAGATAGTGATCACTCCGGTAGTCCGGGCGGATCTTCGAGAGCGTATAGAGATCGGAAAGCATCTCACAGGGATGATTTGCATCGGTCATCGCGTTGATCACCGGGATTGAAAGTGCCTGCGACATCTGCTCTACCAGCTGCAGGTCGCGGTGTCTGACGATCACTGCATCCGCCCAGTTCTGCAGATAGCCGCACACGTCCCGGAGATCCTCCTTTTTGTCAAGTGCCGACGGATCAAAGAGAATGCTCTGCCCGCCCAAAAGATAAATGCCCTTCTCAAAGGAAACCCGCGTTCTGATGCTCGATGCCGGAAAGAACATGACGATCGTCTTGCCGCTTAGGCACCCTTTATACCGCTCTATCTCATCTGCGATCGCAAAGATGCCGGAAAGCGCCGGTTTCGAAAGATCTGTCAGTCGAAGAAACGAGCAGCCGGTATCGATTCTGGTGAAGTACTCAAGGTCACTTTCGTGATGAATATAGGCGCCGTTGTTTTGTTGCACCTTCAGGCTCGCCGGATTATCTTTGTGAACAGATAAATAGGCTTCGTGGATTCCCATTTGACGCGCCTTTTTAAGCGTCAGGGCCAGGCCCTTTGTCGCATAGCCTTTGCCTCTGTACTTGCCGGAAATCCCATATCCGATGTGTCCGGCACCTTCCCGCAGAAAGTCATTTAAAAAATGACGCAGATTAAAGATCCCGACATACGCATCTCCGTCTGTCAGGACAAAGGAGGTATCCGGCACAAATCCTTCCGGCAATTCTTTTCCCAGCGACCAGTTGCGCTTTAATTCGATCCAGTCAAGAAACTGCTCATAATTGTAGCCATATACCGAATTGACAAACCCGTTTTCATCTTTCGGGAAAGACATATAAAGGTCATACGTTTTGCGATAATCCGAATCCTGTATTCTGATCAGTTCCATGTTCTGTTCCCTTTCAATTCTTCATTTCTTTTTAAGATTTTATCACGTTTCCTTATGCTACACTAATAATGGGAGAATTCTTTTTATGAAGAGGGATAAAATCTTATGAAATGGCGCATTAAAAGACTACGTCAAATTCTAAAAAAACTCGGGCCATTGACGTTACTGTGGTACTTCACGTGGCTCTTTATTTTCCTTACGCTAGTCATCTATGCATTTCGCGGGCGCTACGAATTTGCATCCGAAAACATCGAATATGAGACCAGTATCGCTTCGCTCCGGACAGCACAGGAGTTTCAGGACTTTTTATCCGACATCGAATCAGAGTTTAATATAACGGTAGCGTGCATCTCGGAGAAGCTCTATGAGCAGGATTCACC
>JAILPR010000168.1 GCA_024699355.1 Lachnospiraceae bacterium | reverse complement strand
TGATTTGAGCGGGCCGCCCTTGGTGATGACAAAGGCGTTGGTGAATGCCTGCAATGCGTTGATCGTCTGCATGATCATGTTAAAGAAAATGATCGGCGAGATCTGCGGCATCGTGATCCTGATAAATTTCTGCCAGCCGTTTGCACCGTCGAGATCCGCTGCTTCATAGAGATCTACCGGTACGTTTTTGAGTGCTGCCAGGAGCATGACCATGGAAGAACCAAACTGCCAGATTTCCAGCAAACAGATCGTCAGCATCGCGGTCTTGGTATCGCCAAGCCACTGCACTTTCGGCAGGTGAAAAATTCCCAGAATGGAATTGATGATACCATCATCCATATACATCAGCTTCCACAGGATACAGACTGCCACGCTACCGCCAAAGAGCGACGGAATGTAGTACACCGTACGAAGGAAGTTGATCCCTTTCATGGAGCGGTTCATCAGCATCGCTACCGCGAGGGCCATAAGAAGCTTGCCCGGCACCGTATACAGTGTATATACAATGGTGACTTTGAAGGAATTCCAGAATTCCCGGTCTTTGGTAAACAGTGTGACGTAATTTTGGAATCCGACAAAATTCGGTGTCGCAAGTCCGCTAAAATCCGTTAAGGAATAATAGATGGACATCAGAAACGGATACAACTGCAAGATCGTAAATCCCAGGAGCCACGGGGCGATATATAACAGTCCCTGCATATCGCGTTTCGAATAAGCTTTTGATTTTTTCATAGTCCTCTCCATAAACTCAGGAAGGGCACCTTACGGTGCCCTTTCCCCTTCTTTTGCACACCCGGGGCCCGGGCCGTGCGACAGTTTTATTCTGTCTATTATTTCTTGGAATCCAGATAATTCTGGAACAGTTCGATTGCATCGTCTGCTGCATCTTCCGGTGTCTTCTCACCGTATGCGATCTGCATCAGCATATCGCTCATGATCGCCATCGGCTCTTCTTCGGTGGAGAGACCCATCTCATAAGTGCCGCCATACTGCTGGCAAACATCTACGGTCTCTTTTACGATACCTTCCAACAGACCGTTTGCTGCGCAAACATCCTGGCCAACCGTTGTCGGAGGTACGCTTCGTACGGTACCGAGGGTAGCTGCTGCTTCTTCGTTGTTATAGAAGTAATCTAAGAACATCACTGCTGCTTCTACGTTTGCGGAGTTCTTGGAAACAACCATGTACTGCGGGCAGTTGCAATAGAAGCCATCGTCCTTTGCACCGCTCATCAGCGGCAGGTTTGCTGCCTTGAAGCTGCCGGAAGTAGCTGCTGCAACAGCCGGCTCTGCGGTCGAGGTATAGCAGAACTGAGATACATAAGTACCGTTGATCCATGCAGGATCCGTGGTCAGGTTCTCATTGTACGGCTCGGTATTTGCTGCCGGTGCAACAACGTTGTTGTCATATAAGCTCTTTACATAGGTTAAGCACTCTACCAGTTCATCTCTGGTGAAGCCCATCTCAAAGGTATCATCCAGGAAGAAGGTATTTCCGGTGAGCTGTAATAAGTACGGACGAAGCACTGCCGTGGTCATCATGGTGGAGTCGATCTCTAAGAGATACTTACTGGAATCTGCTGCCTGAACTGCCTTACCGAGTTCTACCAGCTGATCCCAATCCAGATCGCCTGACATATCAATGCCAAGGCTGCTTGCCAGCTCTTCATTGTAGATCAGTGCAGTACCTGCAAGACCGGTCGGCAGACCATACTGATGGCCATCGAAGTTACCGTTGCTTTCCAGGAAATCTGCATTGAATGTAGAAAGATCGATCAGATCACTGTAATCGTTGAAGTCTATGAAATAGTCTGCGCCGCTGCTGACATATCCGGGCATCCAGCCAACACCCATCTGAATGATGTCTGCTTCAGTGCCTGCATTTAACTGTGCGGTCAGTTTTTCCTGATAGCCATCGGAACTGCCGTATTCCGGCTCGATGGTGATCCATGGATACTGTGCCTCAAACTGCTCAATGACAGCGACTGTTGCTTCTGCTCTTTCATCACCGCCCCACCACATAAAACGCAATGTGACAGGTTCCTGATCTGCTGCCGCCTCTGTTGCTGCCGCAGTATCTGCTGCTGCAGTTGTCTCTGCGCTTGCCTGCGTAGTCTCTGCCGGTGCAGAAGCTGCTTCTTCACTACTGCCGCAAGCACTCAGACCAAGTACCATAGACGCTGCCAAAAGAGTTGCAATTACTTTGTTCTTCATAAGTTCCTCCCTTTCTGTATTGCCATGACCTATGCATGACCTTGTTGATGCTCTTATCCTAACCGAAAAAAACCTGCTCCAAAATCCCAACAGATTTTGAAACAGGTCACTTTGTTTTTGATTTTTTCAAAAAAGGGTTGCAGATCTTTGGAAATCCAAAATTCTGCAACCCTCATTTCATCCATTCTCCGAAGTTCTTGTCATCCTTCGCGCCACGGATCCGTTCCGGTGCGCCGCCGGTCAGTCCTTTTCGTATAAGAACTTCTCCGGAAGTGAAATATGGAAGCCCTTTGCCAGGTCTCTGAAGTTCTGCGGTGTGATCGTCTGGAGCTTGGTCGGACTCATCGACAGCACCTTTACCAGGATCTCCGCGGACTTCTCGATCGTATGCATCAGACCGAAGGTCAAGTCAAAGGTCTCGCCGGAGCAGAACATTCCATGGTGCGCCCAGATGACCGCATTGTATTCCTCCATCAGTTTGCTGGTCTCGATCGCGATATCTCTTCCGCCCGGAACCATCCACGGGATGACGCCGATGCCTTCCGGAAATACCACCGGGCACTCCGTTGCCATCTCCCAGAGTTCTCTGGTCCAGACCTCATCT
>JAILPR010000137.1 GCA_024699355.1 Lachnospiraceae bacterium | reverse complement strand
TGGAAGAAAGCAATCCGAAACCGTTTATCTACCGCAGCACAACTGATGTTCAGAACCTCCGAGACACCTATCAGTTTACCATGACTATAACCTGTTTGCTGATAGCTGTGTTTTTATCCGGAAGCTTTGCGGGGGAAAGTGAAGATAAAACAGATGCACTGATCTATTCCAGTAAATATGGACATAAATATGCTGTTGCTACGAAACTGATGGCCGGATGTTCATTCTCGCTTGGCATAGGAATTATGATGCTCCTCATGACTCATATTCCGGTTGCAATATTCAGTGGACTCCACGGTCTTGATGCGCCATGGTATATGGTTATGCCATTCTCAGTTATTCCTGTTGAGGCATGGAAGATGCTGCTTTTGCACACTGTGGTGTATTTACTTGGTTGTATACTCACCGGACTGTTTGCAATGATGCTGTCTTTATTGTTGGGCAGATCTATGGCGGCTGCAGGGACTATCTTTGCTTTGATATTATTTGATCTCTTTGGAAGCGTACCAGCACATATGCGTGTGTTGAGCCAAATACGTTATCTGACACCAATTTCTGTATTGCTAAATTCCAATGTTCCGGATATGCGCTTAACTAAGTTGTTTGGGAAATATTTGATATCATTTCAGGCAGGATCGTTATTATATTTGCTATGTGGATTGCTTTTGGTTATCATAACTGCCGGGATTTTTCGAAGAAGATACTGTTGGAAGAATGATTCAGGCAGTTGAATAGGAGCGATTCCGGTCGCCGGCAGCATAAGAGGTCGTAAGCTTAGAGTTATCTCTGAGTTTATGGCTTCTTTTTTTGTCTTTTCACTACAAATTCATAGAAGTGTGATACAATCTATAAAATTGTTGTTAGATCAGGTTCTGACAACGCAGGATTATGAGATCTGTTCATTTAGGGGACTGATGAAAGGAAGGATCTTATATGAGTATTACAGGAATCAATCAAAGTGCGTCTTCAGTAATTCAAAGTGTTGGTAGCTCCCCGGAAGAGAATGCGATCAAGCAACAGATCCAGGCACTGAAAAGCGAGCTTGGTAAGCTGGAGCAGGAAGAAGAATTATCCGAGCAGGAAGAGCAGCGAAAGCAGGAAATCAAACAACAGATCGCAGCGCTTGAGCGGGAGTTACAACGGCTTCGCTCGGAAAAGTTAAATCAGCGTAGTGAGATGCAAGTGAAGGAACAATCGCCTACGGTGATCAAAGAAGAGGGAAAAGGCGATGCCATTGATGAGTATGTTTGAGTTCGCATAAAAAGTTAGGAGCAAGTGAAACAAAAGAGGTTGTTTCACTTGCTTTTCTATAAGCAGAAGGAGAGATGATGATTCAGAAAAATGACTGTCCGTTAATGGAATATGATGATCGATCGATGGAGGTCATCGTACCAAATCATGATTGCAAAGAACTAAAGCTTCCGGAAAAATGTCTGTTTGCATTTCTCGGCGATGTCGTTCACGAGTATGCAGATCGTCTCCATGCTGAAATTGTAGAGACGTTTATTACAGTGTCACATCAGATCAGGATATATGTGTTACATGGAGAAGAGGAAGAGATCTGTCTGGTGCAATCCCTGATCGGGGCGCCTGCAGCGACGCAGTTACTGGATACGCTCATCGCCTGCGGTTGTAAGAAGATTATTGCGGTTGGATCTTGTGGCGTTCTGGTAGATTTGCCGGAAAATGCATTTTTGGTACCGAAGAGAGCTCTTCGCGCGGAAGGAACATCATATCATTATCTACCGGCGAGCAGATATATTGATTTGGAGGAATCTGCGTTGAAGGTGATAGAGCAGACCTTTGAAGCGCACCAGCTTCCATTTGTACCTTGTACAACATGGACAACGGATGGATTTTTCCGGGAGACGCAGGACATGATTGCATATCGCGTGGCGGAAGGCTGCAGCGTGGTCGAGATGGAATGTGCGGCACTTGCAGCCTGCAGCAAAAAGCGTGGTGCAAGTTTTGGACAGTTCTTATTTACGGCGGATTCGCTGGCAAATGTGAAAGAATATGATGCC
>JAILPR010000125.1 GCA_024699355.1 Lachnospiraceae bacterium | reverse complement strand
GAAGTCGGGGATGTGCTTTATACCTTAACCGATGACAGCATCAGCGATATCCGTGATCAGATGGAGGCGGATGTGGAAAGCGCGAAGGCGGACATGGATTCCATTACCGCGGATAATACCATCTCCCGCGTCAGTGCGAAGAACACATATCAAACAGCAATTGCTTACGGTGAGTATGCACAGACCGAGTATGATCTGGCGATTCAGGAGCTGAATGAAAAGATCAGTGATATTGAAGAAGAGATCGAGATCTATGAAGAGGAAAACGAGACACTGACCGAAGATCTTGCGGAGTTGCAGGAAAAATACGATGCAGCCCAGTATGCGGCGGATCAGTATGAATATACCGTCAATCATACAGATGATGTATATACATACGTAACGTATGAAGATCTGCGAGAAACCTATCAGGAAAAAGCGGATTCGTACCTGGAAGAGATCGAAGAGGCGGAGGAGACGTTAGAGTCAAATCAGGAGAAACTGACCGATCTACAGGCAGATCTTGCGGAGGCACAGCGGGATTTAGAGAGCGGCACCTTGAAAGCGAAGGAGCAGTACAATCTCCGGATGCTGAGTTATTCGACGGCATCGGAAGCATATGACATCTCCATCGCATCGTTGGATCTGACAGAGAAAGAGCAGACCGAGACGTATGAGGATGCACAGGAAAAACTGACAGAGTTTGACAGCTCGATTTCCGGCGGCAGCGTGATCGCCGAATATGCGGGTACCATTACGGAAGTGCCGCTTGCTGTGGGAGATACCATTACGACCAATACGACACTGCTGACCCTGTATGATCAGAGTGAAACAACGATCACCGTCAGTGTGAGTGCGACCGACTTAGAATCCTTAGAGCTTGGCGGCGCAGCCAATATCGTCTTTACTGCATATTCGGATGAGATCTATACGGGAACGATCACCGAGATCGGCGATTCATCAACGGACAGCAGCGGTAATATCACATATGAGATTACCGTGACGATCGACGGAGATACTTCCGGCCTGTTCCAGGATATGACCGGAGATCTGACCTTTATTACCAAGGAGACCGAAGAGGTTGTCTATGTATCCAACAGAGCGATCTTCAGAAGCGGTACCAGATCTTACGTAAAGATGTATGACGAGAGCGGCAACATTGTGGAGCAGGACGTAACGACCGGCTTCTCCGACGGAGAAAACGTTGAGATCATCAACGGCTTATCGGAAGGCGATGTTGTATTGATTGAAGGATAATGAGATCTATCAGCCAAGGAATGGGAAAACATGAGAATATCAGAAATCTTACGCCTGGTGTTTATCAACCTGGCACAAAATAAATTCAAAGTAATCCTGACGAGTATCGGTATCGTCGTCGGGTCGGCAACGATCATGATGGTAATTGCGATCGGTACCGGAAGTAAGGAAGAGGTCGCAGAGCAATTTGCCAACCTGAATGCCGGTGCGATCGACATCGAATATGACTCTTCTTCGAGCACGACTACCCAAAGCGGCTTTGGCGGCATGGGCGGCATGGGCGGAGGCGGCTTCGGCGGTATGGGCGGAGGCGGAGGTATGCCCGGTATGGGCGGCGGTCAGTCGTCCAATCAGAATACCGTCACGCTCGATACCGATGATGTGGACGATCTGCTGGTCTTTGTACCGGGGATCACCGATGCCACCATTTCCTATACAACGACTTCCGATGTCGAAGGCGGCGAGCTGGATGATTCGGAAAGTTATACGATCGCCGGCGTGCAGAGCAATTATTTCGGGATGAGCAACCTGGAATTTGCGGTTGGCGAAGAATTTACGGATGACAACAATGAAAGCAAAGAGAAGGTTTGCGTGATCGGATACTCCATAGCCAAAGAGGTCTTCGGAAGCGTCGCGGACGCCTACGGTGAAGTTGTTTATATTGACAGTCGACCGTATACGATCACCGGTGTCATTGCGGAGATGGGAACGGTAGCTTCCGGAATCAGTCCGGATGATGCGATCTTTATCCCGTATAATACGGGAATCAAGTACCTGACCGGTACGCATATCTCTCCGACCATTACCGTGATCGCAGAAGATGTGGATAACGTCGATACGATCAAGAGCAATGTGGAAGAAGTACTGGCAGACAGTTATCCGAATGCGGAATTTACGATTACGGATGCCGGCTCCAAGATGGAAGCGGCATCGGCATCCAATCAGACACTGCAGATGCTGCTCATCGCCATGGCGGTTATCGTATTTATCGTCGGCGGTATCGGTATCATGAACGTTCTGTTCGTATCCGTCAAAGAGCGTACCAATGAGATCGGTATCTTAAAGGCACTGGGCTGTTCCCGAAGAGATATTCTGCTGGAGTTTTTGATGGAAGCAACCTGTATGAGTCTGATCGGTGCGGTTCTGGGAATTTTGTTATCTCTTGGGATCACACCGATCGTAGAGATGCTCAATGTTGCGGTATCCCTGTCCGTCAACGGAGCGTTACTGGCACTGTTCTTTGGTGTGATCACCGGTTCCTTATTCGGATTCTATCCGGCATATAAGGCATCACGTCTGATTCCGGTAGTTGCATTGAATCAGGAGTAATAAGACGAGTAAAGAGGTAGAAACCCAATGGCAAATACAATGATGGATGAGGAAAAAGCAGAGCTGACCGCACAGGAGCTGGAGCTGATGGAGCAGGAAGCACGGGCGATGGAGGAAGCGGATGCCCGCGCGGTTGCGCAGGCGCGGGCCAAAAAAGCGGCCAGAAAGCGCAAAGCCCGGATCCGAAAGCTGATCATCTTCTTGGCGGTGATCGCAGTAGCAGGGCTTTTGGCCGGCAGCTATTATCTAAAGAAGCAGGCGGAAGAAGCAGCCGCAAATGCGCTTGCGGAAGTGACCTGTGAAGAAGGGCAAACGGCAGTATATGCACAGATCACGGAAGTGTACGGAAACGAAGTGACCTATACCGTACTGCAGGAAATTGAGACGGAGGCGCAGGCTGTGACAGAGACCGAGGCAGCAGGCAGTGAGATGCCGGGCGGCGAGGCAGCAGGCAGTGAGATGCCAAGTGGTGATGCAGCAGGCAGCGAGATGCCGGGCGGAGATGGGCCGAGCGGTGGTATGCCGGATGGAGATAGCGCAAGCAGTGAGGCGGCGGGCGGTATGCCCGGCGGCGGTATGGGTGGCATGCAGATGGGCGGCATGGGAAACGAGAGTGAGGATGAAACCTCCCGGATCACCATTTCCGGCGTGACCTATGAACTGACGGATGAGAGCATCACCGTGCAGATTCCGGTCGGCACGGATGTCATTACCAAACTTGGCTCGACAACGACGTTTGCAAAACTCTCCGTAGGAGACAATATTGCATTCATTATGGAAGATGATCAGATCGTAAAGATCTATATTGTGGAATAACAGCATGGAGGACGATCATGGGACACGTGATTGAAATGCGAAACATTAACAAAGGATATATGCTTGGCGAAGATAAGGTGCCGGTACTCAAAGACATCTGCTTTAGCGTGGATGAAGGAGAGTATGTGGCGATCCTGGGACCGTCCGGATCCGGTAAGACGACGTTGATGAACATTATCGGTTGCATGGATGTGATGGACTCCGGTGAATATTACTTAAACGGACGTGCGATCCACGAGACGGATGAGGAGGATCTGACGGAAGTCAGAAATGAGGAAATCGGGTTTATCTTCCAGAACTATCAGCTGATCCCGACCTATAATGTCGTACAGAATATCGCGATGCCGCTTTTGATGCGCGGGATGAATCACCGTGAAGCGGAAAAAGCCTGTGTCGAGACGATCAAGCTGCTGGGCTTAAGTCATCGAACCGAGCATCGACCGAATGAATTATCCGGTGGACAAAAGCAGCGAGTATCTATTGCCAGAGCGCTTGTCGGACAACCGGCGATCCTGCTTGCCGATGAGCCGACCGGTGCTCTTGACCAGCAGTCCGGTAAAGAAGTGCTGAAACTTTTTAAGCAGTTAAATGATCTGGGAAATACCATTGTAATGATCACACATGATCTCGGTGTTGCCAAATCCGCCAAACGGATCGTCCGGATCGTGGATGGCAGATTAAGCGAAGAAGATGGCGAACCGACGATGGCATAACGCCCCAAATGTGCTATGATAGACGTAGCCCAAAGGCATGTTGATTCATAGTGGAGGAAGATCATGGGAAGTGTACAGCAGGAAATTCAGGAAGGACGGACCGCACTGGGGATTGAATTCGGTTCGACCAGAATCAAAGGGGTACTCATCAACGAACGTAATGAAGCGATCGCTGTTGGAAATTACGATTGGGAAAATACGCTGCTTGACGGACGCATCTGGAGCTACAGCCTGGATGATGTGAAAAAAGGACTGCAGGGATGCTATGCATCACTGGCAGCCGATGTGAAGGAAAAATACGGCGTTTCCTTGGAAAAGATCGGATATCTCGGCATCAGTGGTATGATGCACGGATATATCGTACTGGATGAGAACGATCAGCTTTTGGTACCGTTCCGTACCTGGAGAAATACCATTACGGGAGAGGCATCAGAGAAGCTGACCAAGGAATTCCATTTCCATATCCCGCAGCGTTGGAGCATCGCCCATTTATATCAGGCGATCTTAAATAACGAAGAACATGTCGGCAAGATCCGTACATTAACGACGCTGGCCGGCTACGTACATTGGCAGTTGACCGGTAAAAAGGTCATGGGTAACGGCGAGGCATCCGGCATGTTCCCGATCGATCTGGCAACGAAGAAGTTCGATGCGAAAATGATCGCGCAGTTTAATGCCCTGGTTGCGGATCGCGGATTTGCCTGGAAGCTGGAAGAGATCCTGCCGGAAGTACTCAATGCAGGAGAGGATGCAGGCTGCCTGACCGAAGAAGGTGCAAAATTACTCGACCCGACAGGAACATTGAAAGCCGGATCGAAGATGTGTCCGCCCGAAGGCGATGCCGGAACGGGTATGGTTGCAACAAACTCTGTTGCGGTTCGTACGGGAAATGTATCCGCCGGAACAAGCGTCTTTGCCATGGTGGTTTTGGAAAAAGGCTTACAGGGCGTGTATGACGAACTTGATATGGTAACCACACCGGTCGGTGATCAGGTTGCCATGGTACATTGCAATAACTGTACTTCAGACTTAAATGCCTGGGTAAATATTTTCAAGGAATTCGAAGAAGCCTGTGGACGTAACGTTGATATGAACGAACTGTACGGAACGTTATATCGCAAGTCCCTTGAAGGAGATCCGGATTGCGGCGGACTTTTGGCATATAACTATTTCTCCGGAGAGCATATCACCGGATTTGAAGAAGGCCGCCCGCTTTTTGTGCGTCGTCCGGATGATCATTTCAATCTGGCAAACTTTATGAGAGCGCACTTATTTACATCGCTAGGCGCATTAAAGATCGGTCTGGACATCCTGCTGCAAAAAGAAGGTGTCAAGGTAGATGAGATGCGTGGCCACGGCGGACTCTTTAAGACAGCGGGCGTCGGACAGAGATATATGGCAGCAGCCGTAAACGCACCGGTTTCCGTCATGAAGACCGCAAGCGAAGGCGGCGCATGGGGTATTGCACTCCTTGCGATGTATTTGAAACAAAAAGAGACCTATCCGACACTGGCACAGTTCTTAAGCGATTGCGTCTTTGCAAATGCAGAATCGACAGTGATGTCACCGGACCCGAAGGATGTGGAAGGTTTTGCGACTTTCATCAAGCGGTATCAGGATGGACTGTCCATTGAGAAAGCCGCAGTGGAATCTTTGAAAGAAGCATAAACGGATTTCTCAGCGGATCATAAAAAATTGGAAACGGGATATGAACGATCGGTACCTCAAATGCGGGTACAGGATCTTTCATATCCTGTTTTTTGGTGGTAAATAGGGGGTATCACAAAGAGACTCTTAAAAAACTCTAAATTTCAAGGTGACTGAATTGTTTTTTGAATGGGCGAAGTTTATAGTTAATTTGAGGAATTGTTTCTGTATAGATAAGGATATCAATGGCAGGAATGAACTGAGTTTTGATGAGGGGTAGTACATGGCAGAAGAACAAAAGAAGCCCAATTCGGGGATCGGTGAAAAAACAGGAGAAAAAAAGCAGACCGCAACCAAAGAACAAAAGAAACTTTCTTCGGCATTTTTGAGGATTTCGGTTTTACCGTTGATCTTTTTGAGTATCGTTGTGGTCATGATCTCTTCGAATCTGGTGAGCAATGCACTGCAACGGGAGATCAAGCGGGAACTGAAAAATACTGCCGCCTTTTTGGAAGTGTCTCTTGATCGGATGTATGACGGCAACTATCAAATGGTGGAAGTCAACGAGGGGAAAGCACTTGCATTTAATAAAGGTGACGACCGCTTATCCGGGGAATATCCGTTACTTGATCAGTACAAAGCAAGTACAGAACAGGAGATCTCGATCTTTTATAAAGATACAAGAGTCCTGACGACACTGACCGATGGCGAAGGCAACCGGCTGACCGGTACCGTGGCACATGCCAAGATCGTCAATGATGTCTTATCCGAAGATCATGAGGCGTTTTATACCAACGTAGAGATCAACGGTGAAGAGTACTATGCTTATTATCGTCCGTTGTATAACGAGACGCAGGAAGATCTGGCGCAAGTAGAGGAAACCGGCGCGGCAGCAGAGCCGGGAGATGCAGATCCGGCAGCGGGAGAAACCACAGCCGAAGAAACAGCTGTAGAAGAGTCGCAGAGCACAGGATCGGATGCGCCCGCACAGCAGACCTTTGGTATGATCGGTATCGCAAAGCCCAAGCGGGAGATCCGCTCGACCGTATGGGAATCGATCCTTCCGATCATCCTGATCTCGGCAGTGGCACTGGTGCTTGCGGCATTTGGCGCCAGCAGATACAGCAAAGGCCTCTTAACGGCATTGTCCGAAACCGAAAGCTTCCTGGATAAGGTGGCTGCCGGAAAATTAAATTCTAAGTTGAGTGCAAAGGTAACGGGACGAAAAGATGAGATCGGGAAAATGGGTCGTGCTGCGATCGCCATGCAGAATTCCTTGAGCGAACTGATCGAAAGGGATGTCCTGACAGGACTTTACAATCGTCGTTACGGCGGACAGAAACTGAAGGCAACCTGGGCAACGGCAGCCAAAACCGGTATTCCGTTTGCACTTGCCATTGCAGATATCGACTTTTTCAAAAAGGTGAATGATACTTACGGCCATGAGGCCGGTGATGTGGTACTCAAAGAAGTGTCGGAGACGATGCGTCGAAGGATGCCGCCGGGTGGTACGGTGATCCGCTGGGGCGGAGAAGAATTCCTGCTCCTCTTTGAAGGCATTGAGATGGAGGATGCGATCATCAGCCTGGAAGCCATCCGTAAAGAGATCGAGGAGAATATGATCGTCTATGAACGGAAGGTGATCCGCGTGACGATGACTGCCGGAATTACAAAGGGCACAACGGAACGTGGTATTGATGAAGTGATCACGCTCGCTGATGAAAAATTATATGAAGGAAAGCAGGCCGGAAGGAACTGCGTTATGAGGTAAAAGGGAAGTATGCGTAAAAAAGAAGAAAAAGTACAGGAAGACGTACAGGCAAAGAAAAGTACATCACTGCTGGGACCGGGGCTGATCTGTATCATGTCCCTGCTTCTTGCGGGAATTGGCGCGATTTTATTATTTGTACCGCAGATCACGGTGGAATATATCTGTTATACGGTATGCGGCGTGGTGATCATTGTCGGGATCTATATGATCGTGCATTATTTTATGACCGATGCATATCGAAATCTGAATGCTTACGGGTTTTCGGAAGGGACGTTGCTTGTGGCGCTCGGTATCTGTGGACTGCTCAGGATCTCGGATCTGGTGGCGGTATTCTATACAGTCATGGCGCTGGTATTGATCCTGTGCAGTGTCGTGCAACTGCAGTCGGCACTGGATCTTCGAAGAATGGGCGATGTTTTGTGGATCCTGTTTCTGATCCTTTCCGCAGCACTTCTCATCTGCAGTATGGTCATGCTGATCAATCCGTTTGAGGATCCGGCAAAGCAAATGCTGTTTTGCCATTACCTGATCCTGATCGGCGGTGCTCTGGGGCTGATCAATATGATCTACCTGGCGATCCGGCTAAAGATCTACGAAAAGAGCAAGAAAAAGAAAGAGCAGAAAGCGGAGAACCAGCTGAGAGAAGATGTCAGGAAAGAACTGGAAGAAGAGGCCGGAGCAAGCCCGCAGGCAAAGCGTACTGCTGGGGCTGAAACCGATGCTCAGGCAGTAGCGCCGCAGACACCGGAAAGCGAAGAGACGCATCCGGAGGAGCAAACAGCCGGTGAAGCATCCAACGACAAGAGCGACTTTGAAGATTGGATACAGTAATCAACTTTCCCAAATTTGAGTTATGTAAATTAGGAGAATCTGACAAAAACAATTCATTTCCTCTCTGATTGAATCGGAATCCTTGACATTGAAAAGTTCAATGATACAATATTTAGTGTATGAAGGATTTTTGAGACACAAAATATATGCATCAAAAAAATGCCGGAGTCACCCCTCCGGCATGTTTCAACAACAGTTTTGGGGTGTTTGCGGGACATTGAGCGTACCGGATGGAGGAAAAGCTAAGATGTGCAAACCACAAGATGTAGTGGTTGAACATATTTTAGAAGAGAGGAAACGGGAGTAATGAAGATCATCAAACGAAGCGGACAGGAAGTATCTTTTGATATTTCAAAGATCATTGCAGCTGTTCGCAAAGCAAATGAAAGCGTTATTGAAGCAGAGCGGATGACCGATCGCCAGATCGATGTAATCGCGGATAACATGGTCCGCAACTGCGAAAAGATCAAGCGCTCACTGTCTGTCGAAGAGATTCAGGATCTTGTAGAGAACGAGATCATGAATCAGCGTGCGTTCACCGTAGCGAGAAGTTATATTACCTATCGTTATAAGAGAGCGCTTGTCAGAAAATCGAATTCCACAGATCAGCAGATCTTAAGTTTATTAGAGTGTAACAACGAAGAAGTAAAGCAGGAGAATTCCAACAAGAATCCGACGGTAAACAGCGTTCAGCGTGATTATATGGCCGGTGAAGTGAGCAAGGATATCACAAGAAGATTCCTGCTGCCGCCGGAAGTTGTCGATGCACATGAAAAGGGTCTGATCCATTTCCATGATGCGGATTATTTTGCACAGCATATGCACAACTGCTGCCTGGTCAATCTGGAAGATATGTTGCAGAACGGCACGGTCATCAGCGAAACGATGATCGATAAGCCAAAGAGCTTCTCCACAGCATGTAATATTGCGACACAGGCGATCGCGCAGATTGCAAGTTCCCAGTATGGCGGACAGAGTATTTCTCTTTCCCATCTGGCACCGTTTGTGCAGATCAGCCGTGATAAATTCCGTAAGCAGGTTCGCGAGGAGTTTGAGCAGACCGGGCTGGACGTAGACGAAGAACGCATCAACAAGATTGCTGAGGTTCGTGTCAAAGAAGAGATCAATCGCGGTGTACAGATGATCCAGTATCAGGTCATCACATTGATGACCACCAATGGTCAGGCACCGTTTGTTACGGTATTTATGTATCTGGATGAAGTTCCGGAGGGACAGACCAGAGACGATCTGGCAACCGTGATCGAGGAAGTATTAAATCAGCGTATCAAGGGCGTAAAGAATGAAAAAGGTGTATTTATCACGCCGGCATTCCCGAAGCTGATCTATGTACTCGATGAAGACAATGTGAAAGAAGGCAGTAAATACTGGTATCTGACGCAGTTGGCATCTAAATGTACCGCAAAGCGTATGGTACCGGATTATATCTCCGCAAAGGTGATGAAGGAATTAAAGAACGGCAACGTTTATACCTGCATGGGCTGCAGATCCTTCCTGACCAGTGAGCCGGGGATCCGCAATGAAGACGGCACGCAGAAATTCTACGGAAGATTTAACCAGGGTGTTGTTACCCTGAACCTGGTAGATGTTGCCTGCTCTTCCGGCGGAGACAAAGAAAAATTCTGGAAATTAATGGATGAGCGCCTCAATCTTTGCTATCAGGCACTCATGTGTCGTCATAATCGTTTGAAGGGAACGCCGTCCGATGTGGCGCCGATCTTATGGCAGTATGGAGCGCTTGCCCGCTTAAAGAAGGGTGAGACCATCGATAAGTTATTATTTAACGGTTATTCCACGATTTCATTGGGCTATGCGGGTCTTTGCGAATGTACCAGATACATGACCGGAAAGTCCCACACCGATCCAATGTCGACACCGTTTGCGCTGGAAGTCATGCAGCACTTAAATGATGCCTGTGCAAAATGGCGTGCAGAGACCAACATTGCATTCAGTTTGTACGGAACACCGCTGGAGTCGACGACTTATAAGTTTGCAAAGTGCTTACAGAAGAGATTCGGCGTGATCACCGGTGTTACGGATAAGAACTATATTACCAACAGTTATCATGTACATGTTACCGAAGATATCGATGCATTTACCAAGCTGAAATTCGAATCTCAGTTCCAGGCGTTGTCACCGGGTGGTGCCATCAGCTATGTAGAGGTTCCGAACATGCAGCAGAATCTGGATGCGGTATTATCCGTCATGCAGTATATCTACGATAACATCATGTATGCGGAGTTAAATACCAAGAGCGATTATTGCCAGGTATGCGGCTATGAAGGAGAGATCCAGATCATTACCGATACGGACGGCAAGCTTTTATGGGAATGCCCGAACTGCAAGAACAGAGATCAGGATAAGATGAACGTCGCAAGACGTACCTGCGGCTATATCGGTACACAGTTCTGGAACCAGGGAAGAACACAGGAAATCAAAGAGCGTGTGCTTCATTTATAATCCATATAAATTATGGCCTCGAAGTAATTCGCAGGTTGCACAGGCGGAGGTCGATAAGACCTCCGCTTTGTTCTACTCATTTTTCCATGCCTGTGTTATGGTTAAAGTAGGGCGGTAACATCAGGATCGGTTCATCACAGAGTAAAACCGCCGCCATTTGCGGGGAACGGGGGATCAGGATATGAACTATGCAACGATCAAGAAAAATGATATCGCAAACGGCCCTGGAGTTC
>JAILPR010000106.1 GCA_024699355.1 Lachnospiraceae bacterium | reverse complement strand
CAACACGCCGAAGCTTCAGCTGGGCGAGGTGGCGCTTTTGACGGTCAAAGACGTGACGAAGATCGGCGCCTTTTTAGACTGGGGCTTAGAGAAAGATCTGCTGTTGCCGTTTCGCGAGCAGACGACCAAAGTCATCCCGGGGGAGCGGTATCTGGTTGCCTTATACTTAGATAAGAGCAGCCGCCTGTGTGCGACCATGAAAATCTACCATTACTTAGAGAAAGCGGCTCCGGATCTGTTCCAAAAAGAGCAGGAAGTGCGCGGCAGAGTCTATGAGATCAGCGACAACTTCGGCACGTTTGTGGCGATCGAGGATCGCTATTCGGCGTTGATCCCGAAAAAGCAGATGTACGGAGCATTGCCGAAGGTCGGCGATGAGATCGAAGCACGCATTACGGCGGTGAAGGCAGACGGCAAGATCGATCTGGCGATGCGTGAGAAGGCATATCTGCAGATGGATGTGGATGCAGCCAGGATCTTAGAGCTGATCGGAGAACGAGGCGGCAGGCTTTCTTTTAACGATAAGGTAGCGCCTGAGGTCATCAAAGAAGAAACCGGCATGAGCAAGAACGAATTTAAGCGTGCGGTCGGCCGTCTCTACAAAGAACATAAGATCATCATCAAACCCGATTCGATCGAGCTTGTGTGAGATATACACCGGCAAACGTGTGCGAGAGATTGTGGCGCCGGCCGGGGACTATTGATTGCGATTCCCGCGAGGGGCGGGAGAAAGGACGTAAGATGAAAGTACAGAACATTAAGAACATTGACAAGTTTTTTGAGGTTGTAGATGCGTGCAAGGGCCGCGTAGAGCTGGTAACAGGCGAAGGCGATCGTCTGAACTTAAAGTCCAAGCTCAGCCAGTATGTTTCTATGGCAAATATTTTCTCCAACGGTGTGATCCCGGAACTGGAGATCCTGGCATATGAGCCGGAAGATATCAATAAGCTTGTAACCTTTATGATGGAGAATGACTAACGTTTTATGACTGTTAAGAAAACCAATGCGTTGTTTTTGACGATCGTCGTGATCAACCTGCTTTTGGTATTTGCGATGATCTTCTACTATTTATTGTTTCCGAACGAACCGTTGCCGGATTTTCAGACCAATATCCTGTTAAGTGAAGGGATCATGTTTGTACCGGCGCTGCTGCTGCTTTTTGTGATGAAGGGCCAGGATAAGGTGAATGACCTTTTGGGCTTTCACACGGTTCATTTATCGACGGTGGCGCTGACCATCCTGTTTACCATCCTGATCATGCCGCTTGCAACACTCCTGAATGCGATTTCGATGCTGTTTGTCGAGAACGTGGTCTCTTCTTATTCGGAGGAGATGCTGGAAATGCCGTTTTGGCAGGTCTTTCTGATCGTGGCGGTCGTAGGGCCGTTCTGTGAAGAAGTGATCTTCCGCGGGATCATCTACCACGGGTATCGCAAATCCAGAAACCTGGTACTCTCGGTGATCTTTTCCGCCCTGCTGTTCGGGCTGATCCACATGAATTTCAACCAGGCACTCTATGCATTTGGTTTAGGGATCATGCTCGCGCTGCTGTGCGAAGCGACCGGATCTGTCTGGATGACGTTCCTGGCGCATATGATCTTTAATGGCGAGAATGTGGCGATACTCTTTCTGGAGGAGAAATTTTTCCCGGAAGTTTACGAGCAGGCGCAGGAGATGGCATTTACACAGCAGGATCTGCTGATGACGATCGGCGTGTATATGATCATCGCACTGGTCGGTACGACATTGGCATTCTTACTGGTCAATAAAATCGCCAAAGATGAGCAGCGATACGACTTTTTGAGCGTGGTCTGGGGAACCAGACACAATCATGCGGAAAAGATGGTCACCTGGCCACTGGTGATGGCGATCATTCTTTGCGTTGCTTATATGATCGTGTCAACATTTGCGATGTAAACGGCAAAGGAGCCGTGAAACAGCTGTTTCACGGCCCCTTTTTCATTGTTGTCTAAACTGAGATGTCGATGTTGCCTCCCACATTGGGATTGATGGATAATTCCATCGCAGAAGGAGACACGCTGCTTAGAACTTCGCTGACGGCGGTGGCTTGCTGCTCACCTAAGTCGATGGAATTCTTCAGCATGGAAATCCCGACTGCGGACTGCAATTGCGCAGACTGCATCGACATTGCCATATTCGACACCAGGTTCACCATAGAAGCATCCATAGGCGTCCCTCCCTTCATGAGATTTTGCAGGCTTTTGGCACTGCAAGCGACCGGAAGAAACTCTTCCGGTTATTTTTATTATCGGTTCGGGAGCGGGAAAACATAATTGTGCCAAAGGCAATTTGTAAAAAATCACCAAAAAGTACCACCATTTCCTATGGATTTTTCTCTATATATCGTTTATGATAAATGAATATAGGACTCATATCGGAGGAGGACAAAACATGATCTCGAATCAGATTTTACAGAATACATTGGATGGCCTGAAGACGATCTCACGCGTTGATTTTATGATCTGCGATACCGATGGCAAGGAAGTGGCATCGACTGCGGACATGAGCACGGCTGCGACCACCGTTGCGGAATTTGCGGCGTCACCGGCGGAGTCTCAGGAGCTGCAGGGCTATCAGTTCTTTAAAATCTTTGATGATGCACTGCTGGAGTACGTGCTGATCGCAGCCGGCGGCAGTGACGATATTTATATGGTCGGCAAAATGGTGGCGTTCCAGATCCAGAATCTGCTCGTTGCCTACAAAGAGCGTTTCGACAAGGATAATTTCATCAAAAACCTCCTGCTCGACAACCTGCTGCTCGTAGATATCTACAGCAGAGCCAAAAAGCTTCATATCCAGTCGGAAGCAAAGAGAGTGGTCCTGATCGTAGAGTCCGACGATATCAAAGACAACAATTCTCTGGAAATGATCCGCGGCAACGTCAGCAACAACCGTGATTTTGTCACGGCAGTCGATGAAAACAATGTGATCGTGGTCCTCGACTTAAGCGATGGCGATTCCGTAGCGGATATTGAAAAAAGAGCAAAAGGCCTTGCTTCTTTCCTCAAAAAGGAGGGGATGAAGCACGCCAGGATCTCCTACGGAACGGTTGTCCGTGAGATCAAGGAAGTGAGCCGTTCCTACAAGGAAGCCAAGATGGCACTGGATGTCGGCAAGATCTTCTTCGATGAGAGAGATATCATCGCTTACAGCGAACTTGGCATCGGACGTCTGATCTATCAGCTGCCGATCCCGCTGTGCAAGATGTTTATCAAAGAAATTTTCAACGGCAAGAATCCGGATGATTTCGATGAGGAGACCTTATCGACCATCAACAAATTCTTTGAGAATTCGCTGAACGTATCGGAGACGTCCAGACAGCTGTTCATTCATCGTAATACGCTGGTATATCGCCTCGATAAGCTGCAGAAATCAACGGGACTGGATCTTCGCGTATTTGAAGATGCGATCACCTTTAAGATCGCGCTGATGGTCGTGAAGTATATGAAGTACATGGAGTCCTTTGAGTATTAATGAGCGAATAAGCAATCCCCGGACTCTTGAAAAGGATAGGAAACAGAAGAAGTGGCAGAAGAAAAAGCAGTCAAAAAGAAACGCCGCAAACGCGGTGCGACAAGTGATAAATATATCATCAACATGGAAGGGGTCGAGCATGAATACGACTCCGGCAGCAGAGGCCTTGACGGCGTCGACTTAAAGATCAAGTACGGCGAATTCGTCTTTATCGTTGGCGACTCCGGATCCGGAAAATCGACCCTGATCAAGCTCCTGTTGCGTGAACTTGAGGCAACCGAGGGATCCGTGAATGTCCTTGGCTATGATTTAAACCGGATCCGTCATCGTAAGATCCCGCAGTTTCGTCGTAAGATCGGGATCGTATTCCAGGATTTCCGTCTGCTCAAGGACATGAACGTCTATGAGAACGTGGCCTTTGCGCAGCGCATCATTCAGGTGCCGACCAAGCAGATGAGAAAGAATGTCCCGGCGATCCTGGCATCTGTCGGACTTGCGGATAAATACAAGACCAATCCGAGCGATCTATCCGGTGGTGAGCAGCAGAGAGTGGCACTGGCACGTGCGCTGGTCAACGAACCGACGCTTCTGCTGTGCGATGAGCCGACCGGTAACCTCGATCCGAAAAATACCAGAGAGATCATGCAGATCCTCGATGAAGTCAATCAGACAGGAACAACAGTCATCGTCGTAACCCACAACAGCGAGATCGTCAATGCGATGCAAAAGCGCGTGATCACGCTGAAGAAGGGCGTCATTATCAGCGACGAAGAGAAGGGGGCTTACATCGATGAGGATTAGTACGTTGTTTTATACCATTCGACAGGGCTTCCGCAACATCTTTAAGAACAAGCTGTTTTCGCTGGCATCCATTGCAACGATCACAGCCTGCCTCTTCATGCTGGGCATCGTGTATTGTATCGTGTTAAACGCGCAGAACATGGTGAAGGCCGCAGAAGAAGGCGTATCGGTTACGGTCTTTTTTGAAGAGGGAACCGATGAGACAAGGATCCAGCAGATCGGCGAGCAATTGCAGCTGCGGACCGAAGTCTCCAAGGTGGTTTTCGTATCGGCCGATGAAGCATGGGAGAGCTTCAAGACCGAATATCTGGGCGAATATGCGGATGGTTTTACCGAGAATCCGCTCGCCAATTCCGAGCACTATGAGATTTATTTGCGGGACGTCTCCATGCAGAGCGCACTGGTAACGTATCTGGAGTCCATTCAGGAAGTGCGCAGGGTCAATCAGTCGGAGATCGTGGCAAATACGTTGACCGGATTTAATTCTCTGGTCGGCTATATTTCCATCGGTATCATCGCGATCCTGTTCTGCGTCTCCATCTTCCTGATCAGCAATACCGTAACGATCGGTATCTCGGTGCGCAAGGCGGAGATTGAGATTATGAAATATATCGGCGCCACGGACTTTTTCGTTCGTGCACCGTTTGTCGTAGAGTGTATTCTGATCGGTTTTATCGGCGCAGCGATCCCACTGGCGATCATCTACTTTATGTATGATCAGGTGGTAGCGTTCATCATGGAGAGATTCTCCATTCTGTCGAACCTGCTGCAGTTTTTGCCGGTCACAACCATCATGGAAGATCTCGCACCGGTTTGTTTGGGACTGGGTGTCGGTATCGGTTTCCTCGGAAGCATCGTTACCGTACGTAAACACTTAAGAGTCTGAATACCAAAGAAAACAATGAGGGGCAGTCGGCTATCCGCAGGATGGTTGACTGCCTGTTGTGCGAAAAGGGACACCATGAAACGATTCTATCAAATCACCGCGCTGGGGCTTTTGACGGTCCTTTTGACCTGCAGCCTCGCGCCCAAGACAACTGCATCCGCTTCGACCATCACGTCGGAGAGCATCCAGCAAAAGGAAAGTCAGATCGCTGATGCCCAGTCGGAGAAAAAGGAACTCGAAGATGCCCTTTCCGACATCAAGGAGATCAAAAAGTCTCTGGAAGCACAGAAATCCAATCTCCAAAGCTATATCACTTCGCTGGATGCCAACCTGACGGAACTGCAGGAAAAAATCGACAGCCTGAAAGCGACGATCGAACAAAAAGAAGCTGACATCCGGACCGCCGAGGACGAACTGGCGGCAGCGATCGCCACGCAGGAAGCACAGTATGAGGCGATGAAAGAGCGTATCAAGTTCATGTACGAACAAGGCGATACGTACTACATCGAGCTTCTGGTCAGTGCCGATTCCTACAGCGATATGATCAACAAACTGGATTACATCCAGATGCTTTCGGAGTATGACAGTCAAAAGCTGGCCGAGTACGCGCTCGTCACACAATATGTCCAGACGACCAAGGAAGCACTGGAGGCAGAAAAAGAAGTATTGGAAACAGCCAAAGCCGATGTCGAATCGGAAGAGGCTGCCGTGGAAACACTGATTGCCGAAAAAGAGGCTCAGGTCACGGCATACAGTACGGATATCTCGACCAAGCAAAGCGCGATCGAAGAATATGAAGCAGAGATCGCCAGCCAGAATGCGACGATCGCTGCCTTAGAGGAGGCGGTCGCAGAAGAAAAGCGCAGGCTGATCGCAGAGAATATGGCGACCATCACGTATGATGGCGGTATGTTCGCATGGCCGGCACCGTCGTATACCAGAATCTCGGATGATTACGGTTATCGAATCCATCCGATCCTGGGGACAGAGCAGTTCCACAACGGTGTCGATATGGCAGCGCCGAGCGGATCGCCGATCCTGGCGGCCTATGACGGCGAGGTCGTTGCGGCATC
>JAILPR010000078.1 GCA_024699355.1 Lachnospiraceae bacterium | reverse complement strand
GATGGAAGGCTTTAATGATTATCTGCATCGCACCTACATCACGGAAGCCAAAACCTATCAGGTACACATCGCAACGGAGCAGGACTATGATGACTACTTCGAAGTGCATACCCTGTTTCGGGAACTCAAAGATATTTATACAAAGCGTGATCTGAACGATCCGCGTGTCCTTTGCTATACACAGCCGATCTACCGTGTGGCGGATCACAGCTTCCGCACGGCAGAAGCGCTGATGCGTCTGGCCATTGACGGTAAGATCATTGCGCCGGATAAGTTTATTCCGATCCTGGAGAGAGAAAATTATATTCACGTCTTTACCGAGATCATGATCAACAAGGTTTGCGCCGGGATCGAGCGCATGCAGGAAGAGTATGATTTCGATGCGATCACGGTGAACTGTTCTCCTGCCGAATTTTCCAATCGCTGTTTCCACAGTGATGTGCTGGAGATCATTTCCGCACATCAGATCCAGCCCGGAAAGCTTCGTCTGGAGATGACCGAGAATGCGATGTTTGGGGATATCGATGCGGTGCGGTTTAACATGGACCGCCTGGCGGATGCCGGGATCAAATTCTATCTGGATGATTTCGGAACGGGCTATTCGAATCTCGAACGCGTGACCTCGAGCCGGTTCAGTACCGTAAAGTTTGATAAGTCGATCCTGTATCGGGCGATGAAAAACGAAGGTACGGATGAACTGATCGATGCGATGGTAGCGTTATTAAAGAGACGCGGGATCACGCCGCTGGTCGAGGGCGTGGAAGATGAGATGCAGAGCGACTACTGCATCGGAAAAGGCTTTGACTATATTCAGGGATTCAAATACGCAAAGCCGATCCCGATCGAGTCTTTGACAGATTATTTTGCTAAATACGGAACGGTAAACACATAAACATTACGGTATTTTTCCATGCGCGCAATGATGTTCTCATTGGTGCGGTTATGGAGGATCCGGTGGGATCTGTGTTTTACCACCAGACGACCGATCATCACGGTCAAATGTTCATGAGGTGCCAATGCGTCCTGCGCGGCTTCAATATGCCGTAGCAGGACGTCTTCGGTATTACGGTACGGCGTGACGTCATAACGGAAGGTCGAAGCAGGAATTTGCAATGCTTCGATCTCTTTTTTTAATTGCAGGGCACGTTCTTCGCTGCTGCTGACATGATAGAATTCGATCTCGCTAAAGCCGCAGCTCGTCGCACAGTTGAGTGTCTTGATAAACGAACGGCTCAGCGACTGTACCGGAATGATGACTTTGCTGGAAGTACTGCTGCGCAGGAGCGATCTGGCTTCTTCGATAGAAGAGAGCGACAGATCGGCCTGGACGCGGTCATAATTTTGACGGATCCGCAGCATGAGATAGACCAGCAGGATAATGCACAGCAGGGTAACCCAGGCGCCCTGCGTAAATTTCATGATCAGAATGATCACCAGCGTGCAGGCGGTGATCACGGTACCAAAGCCGTTGACCAGGGCTTTGAGCTTCCAGCCTTCGCCTTTGTGGAGCATCCAATGTTTGAGCATGCCAAGCTGTGAGAGCAAAAAGCTGATAAAGACACCGCTGGCATAGAGCGGCAGCAGCAGATGCTGGCTGGCACGAAAGGCAATGACCAGTACGGATGCCGCACCAAACAGAAACAGGATCCCGTTGGAATAGTTCAGTCTCGCACCACGATAGACCAGACGCTTTGGCAGGTAGTTGTCTTTTGCCATCAGTGCCATTATAAGCGGCAGCCCCGCAAAGGCGGTATTGGCAGCCAGAGTCAGGATGACGACGGTCATGATCTGTACGATGTAAAACATGATGCTGCCTCCGCCAAAGACGGCTGCGGCAAGCTGACTGACCGCCGTGACGTGCTCGTTTGGCGTGATCTGATAAAGACAGATCAGGACACTGACCCCAAGGAAGATCAGACAGACAAAGCCTGCCATCGCATAGAGCACTTTCTTGGCATTGACGGTCTCCGGTGCTTTGAAGTTCGGAACGCCGTTGGCGACGGCTTCGACACCGGTCAGTGCCGTACAGCCGGAAGCAAAGGCACGCAGGATGACAAACAACAGCATCTCGGTACTGTCCGTCGTGACCAGCTGAATCTGTGCCGGTGTATAGTTTCCCGTCATAAAGCGGATCAGTCCCGTGATGATCAGTGCGATCATCACCAGAATGAACAGATAGGTCGGCACACCGAACATGACCGCAGATTCCCGCAGGCCGCGCAGATTGCCCCAGGTCAGGAGTGCGATCAACAGTAATGCGATCCCGACTTTCATAGAGGAAAGTTCCGGAAAGGCACTGGTCACTGCCGCGGCACCGGCACAGGCACTGACGGCTACCGTCAGCACATAACCGATGATCAGCGCGCCTCCCGCGATCAGTCCGTAGGTTTCACCGAGGTTGGCATTGGCGACGATATAGGCACCACCTCCCTGCGGATAGGCATCGATGGTCTGCCGATAGCAAAAGACCAGGATCGCAAGTAGTCCGATGATGGCTGCAACAATGGGTAAAAAACTGTGATAGGATGCATATCCCAGAACCGGGATGAGCACCAAAAGAATCTCTTCACCGGCATAACTGACGGAAGAGATCGCATCGCTTGCAAAGACCGGAATGCCCCAGAGGACATTGAACTTTTCTCCGGCAAGCTCGGAGTCCCGGAGACGCTCTCCGAGTAAGATGTTTAATATTTTTTCTTTCATAGGTCCCCACCTTTACATACTATTAGGATAACAATCACTTATGCCTGCGTCAATTGCGATAAGAAGAGATGATCAAAAATTACCCTGAAAAATGAAAATCTTACCATTCACGGGAAAATGCGGGGGAGATCGCGAGGGACAAAAACGGAGTTGTACAACAGAAAAACAGTTGTATGCGACTAATCGACTTGCTATACTTAGGCGGAAGCAGTGTTTTGAAAGGAGTATACAGATGAGTATTCGAATCGGTATTTTAGGTTATGGCAATCTGGCCAGAGGCGCAGAGAGTGCGATCCGTCAGAACAGCGATGTGGAGCTGGCTGCGGTTTTTACAAGAAGAGACCCGTCAGGGGTTCAGATCAAAACTGCCGGGGTACCGGTGGTACATGTCGATGATCTTCCGGCATGGAAGGATAAGATCGACGTTTTGATCCTGGGCGGCGGCAGTGCAACGGATCTGCCGGAGCAGACGCCGAAGTATGCGGCAATGTTCAATGTGGTAGACAGCTTTGATACCCACGCCAACATTCCGTCTCATTTTGAAAATGTTGATAAAGCGGCTAAGGCTGCCGGAAAAGTCGGTATTATTTCCATCGGCTGGGATCCGGGCATGTTTTCCCTGTTCCGTATGGTATCCGATGCGGTTCTGCCGGAAGGCAAGAACTACACCTTCTGGGGCAGAGGCGTCAGCCAGGGACATTCCGATGCGATCCGCAGGATCGAAGGTGTCGCGGATGCCAGACAGTACACCGTACCGGTAGATGCGACCGTAGAGCGCGTGCGCGGTGGTGAGACACCGGAGCTGACCGCGCGTCAGATGCACACCAGAGAGTGCTACGTCGTAGCCAAAGAGGGTGCGGACAAGGCGAAGATCGAGCAGGAGATCAAGACAATGCCGAACTACTTCGCGGATTATGATACGACCGTACATTTCATCAGCGCAGAAGAGATGAAGCAGAACCACGCAGGCCTTCCGCACGGCGGATTCGTACTGCGCAGCGGTGTGACAGGCCTTGAGAAAGAGCATAAGCACATCGTGGAGTACAGTTTAAAGCTGGATTCCAATCCGGAATTCACAGGATCCGTTCTCGTAGCGTATGCACGTGCGGCATATCGTCTCTCAAAGGAAGGCGCATCCGGCTGCAAGACCATTTTTGATATCGCACCGGCATATTTGAGTGCAAAGAGCGGCGAAGAGCTTCGACACAGCTTGCTGTAAGCCCCCTTTTTTTGGTTGACGAATCGATGATTTCAAGGTATGATGGTCGTGTTATTTAGGATACTAAAGCGTCGACGTGTTAATGCGTCTACGCAACAATGTTAGGAGGAGACCTATTATGAAGAAAAAACTGATGGCACTTGTGCTGACAGGCGCTATGGTCATGAGCATGACCGCATGCGGTTCCGAAGCAGCAACAGACACAGCAGCTGAAGTTGCAACAGAAGCAGCGGATGCAGCAAGTGAAGCAGCAGATGCGGCTACGGAAGCAGCAGATGCAGCAGAAGCATCCGATGATGCAACTTATACCGTTGGTATCTGCCAGCTGGTACAGCATGATGCACTGGATGCAGCGACCAAGGGCTTCCGTGATGCACTGACCGAAGAATTCGGCGACAGAGTTACATTTGATGAGCAGAACGCAGCAGGTGATTCCGCAACGGCAACCACCATCTGCCAGTCTCTGGTTGCAGAAAATGTAGATTTGATCCTTGCAAACGCAACACCGGCACTGCAGTCTGCAGCAGCAGCGACCAGCGAGATCCCGATCCTGGGTACCGCGATCACAGAGTACGGTGTAGCACTTGATATTGATAACTTCAGCGGTACGGTAGGTGGCAACATCTCCGGTACTTCCGATCTGCCGCCTCTGGATGAGCAGGCAGCGATGGTTCTGGAGCTCTTCCCGGAGACCAAGACCGTTGGTATCGTTTACTGCTCCGCAGAGCCGAACTCCAAGTATCAGGCAGAAGTGGTAACAGCTGAACTGGAAGCAAAGGGGATCACCGTAAACGTATACACCTTCGCAGATTCCAATGATGTTGTATCCGTTACAGGCGAAGCTTGCAACAACGTTGATGTACTTTACATCCCGACCGATAATACCGCAGCATCCTGTACAGAAGCGATCAACAATGTCGCTCTGGATGCAGGTGTTCCGATCATTGCAGGTGAGGAAGGCATCATGGCAGGTTGCGGTGTTGCAACGCTTTCCATCGATTACTACGGACTTGGCTATACCACAGGACAGATGGCTGCAGCGATCTTAAAGGGCGAGCAGAACATCTCCGAGATGCCGATCCAGTACTATGAGAACCCGGTCAAGGAATACAATCCGGCTATCTGTGAGAAACTTGGCGTTACCGTTCCGGATGATTATGTTGCATTCGAAGCAGAATAATCCAAAACAATCCAAATCAGAATGATCCACGAAGAGGTGCTGCAATGCGGCGCCTCTTTTTGATTGCCGATCGTGGCGGCAACTGTTTTTTTCGGTGCAGGGATTGCGTGATCGGTACTCGATTTTTGGAAACGATTGTGGTATGCTAGACAAAGTGGTGTGCTTTAGCGCATTGACGCGTTTATGCGATGCGCGGGCAAAATGAAGTATTTGAAGGAGAGAGGAGTTATGGAAGCGGTAGCAGCTTACTTCGGAGCCCTGAGCCTTTCAAGTTTAGGCGCCAGAGTTCCCTCTGGTATTGCGCAGGGGTTGATTTGGGGTGTGATGGCACTGGGTGTCTATGTCACATTCCGTTTGCTGGACGTAGCCGATCTGTCGGTAGACGGTACGTTTGCAACAGGTGGAGCAGTGACGGTCATGCTGATTCTGGCAGGGGTAAATCCCTGGCTGGCCATTGTCATTGCGTTTGCGGTCGGACTGTTGGCGGGATCCGTCACAGGACTTTTGCATACCAAACTTGGCATTCCCGCGATTTTGGCAGGTATCTTAACACAGTATGCCCTGTATTCGATCAATCTGGCGATCATGGGCTTTAG
>JAILPR010000156.1 GCA_024699355.1 Lachnospiraceae bacterium | reverse complement strand
CCCCACTCAATAGAAGCGGACACGTGGTCTAAAACAACGTGCCCGCCATAACTTTTACATAAGTTTACAAGTTCAATCGTCATTGCTTTTCAGTTCCGTAATGTCATTGATAAATACATAATATATGTCGCCATAGTCGCTCGAATGGCTGAAATGTCCGTAATCATCGATCATACGGATCTCACCGTCTTTGCGGATGATCCGGTACATGACATGATCTTCTCCGATGCCCTCTTCATCATCGATCTGCTGATCGATCGAAGCCTGAACACGTTCGAAATCATCGGGATGAACCATGCCCCGGAAGGTATAGCCGGTCAGTTCTTTAAACTCCTCCAGCGTCTCGCAGCCAAAGATTTCGAGTACCTTGTGACTTTGGTAGATCAGTTCTCTTTCGTCATCCTCGTGATAGATAAAGAAGCCACCCGGGATGACCTCCGCCAGTTTCGAGATGATCGGCATCGTATATCTGGTCAGCGCAAACTGATCCCGGATACGACTCTGGCGTGTACTGTGCTCCTGCCTGCTCATCTCCTGTTCCTGAATCGTCACCAGCTGACTCGCATAATACTCATGCTTGTTTTTATACATCCGCTGATCTGCCAGATCCAGCAGCTGCTTGACACTCAGCGAAGGATTTTCCATCCGATCCGCGACTCCTATGGAAGCCGAGATCCCATCGATATTGACTCCCTTCCACTGTCTGAGCAGATCCTTGAGTTCCTGCGTCTTTTTCCGGAAGAACACCGGCTCCATTTGCGCGATGACCACAAACTCATCTCCGCCGGTCCGAAAGCACCTCTGTTCTTCGCCAAATACTTCCTGAATGCACTTTGCCGTGCCGATCAGCAGTTCATCTCCTGCCTGATGCCCTTTCGTGTCATTCGTCTTTTTCAAGCCGTTGACATCCAGCATCAGCGTACAAAGTGCTCGATGTTCTGCGGGATTTAAAGTCAGTTCTTTGATGTATTCATCATACCCGCGACGATTCTCAAGCCCTGTCATCTGATCGAAATAGGCGATCTTCTTCATCTGCTGTAACTCGATATTATGCCGCAGGGCATTAAAGAGCATGTTCAGCAGATAGCCGGCAACCGTCAATGCAAAAAACAGCAGGGCAAATGCCGCATACAGCATCCAGTCCCGGTTCATCGCATAAACATAAATACCATAAAGCGCCAGTACCACGGAAAATGCCATCGGTACCAGCAAAAATCCCGTTCTCTGTCTGATCATCCTGCCGGCAAACAAAATACCGAAATACACCAGAGCGATAAACGGCAGCGCCGTAATTCCCTGAGAAACGATCAGACCGTCCGGCAGATCGATCACGCCGGTAAAAAAAAGCAACATCTGAACCACAAAGTTCACTCCGGAAAGGATGTAGATCAGACGATAAAAGATCCTGTTTCCGAAAACATGGATCAAAATTCCTGCAAACAGGAACGGACAAATCATAAAGGCGATATAGTTGATCATCCCGGACAATGCCATATGTCCGGAGAGCATCCCGAAAATATGATAATCCGAGACGATCCAGGCCATCATCGTCACGCTGAAACAGCCCAGATATAAAAAGCCCTTGGTCAGATAACTGTCCGCAACGCTGTTCGTGATCTTAAAGAGTGCAAAGATGCCAAAAGAGATCGTTCCGATCACAAACAGCAGGACACTGAGTCCGAAATACGGAAGGGCCATCCGGATCCGCTCCATCGAGTAGAGTGCCATGGTCGTGATCGCCGCATCCTTGATCCATACATCAAACGGACTGTGCCGCGGCTCTACCGTGATCCTGATCTCTTTCCCCGCATATGATGCCTGCAGCGGGATCAGGGCAAACACATTCCCAAGCGTCGTTTCGATCCTGCCAAGGTGTGCCGTCCCCGCATGGTAGATCTGCTCACCGTCCACATAGGCGTCCACCGTAGTATACGGACACTTGATCCGCAGCAGTTCATCCTCATCCACATGCTCCGGCAATATCCTGTAAAAGGTGACCGGATCTTTGGTCCCAATGCTAAACTCTCCGGATACCGCCTCTTCTGTTCCGTCCGCGTTGATCCGTATCCAGCCGTCCGTCAATGCAATTGCCGGTCTGATCTGTTGGCTCACCCAGTCATCCCGCAGGCCCAGTGCCACAATACAGGCAGCCAGTGCCGTCAACAGGACAATGGTCTGACTGATCCGTTTACAAATATAAGCGATCTCCGATTGCTTCATGATGTCCCCTCATTGTAAAGCCTTCGATGTTCCTTTATTTTTATCATTATAACGTATCGTCATATCGTGCCGCAATTCTTTGAGCGAATCTTTGATCGTTGTTTTTTATCTGTCAATTTGTTTTTTTATCTGTCAATGCTATTCTTTTTTACTTTTTTACGTTAAAATGGTAGAGAACGGCGCCTGACCATCCATGTCCGGCGCGGCAAACTATATTTGTATTGGAAAAGGAGGATCTAGCAGTATGGCAGTAAATCGTTTTGTACTCAATGGTATTTCTTATCACGGACACGGTGCGATCAAAGAAATCCCGGGACTGATCAAGGCAAGAGGCTTAAAGAAAGCTTTCGTTGCATCTGATCCGGATCTGGTAAAATTCGGCGTTACCGCAAAGGTGACCGATCTGTTGACCGAGAACGGCATCCCGTTCACCCTGTATTCCGACATCAAGCCGAACCCGACCATCGAAAACGTTCAGAGCGGTGTCAAAGCTTATCAGGAGTCCGGCGCAGACTTTATGATCACCATCGGCGGCGGATCTTCTATGGATACCGGTAAGGGAATCGGTATCATCATCAACAATCCGGAGTTCGCGGATGTCCGCTCTCTGGAAGGTGTCGCTCCGACCAAAAAACGTACCGTATTTACCATCGCGGTTCCGACCACCGGCGGTACCGGCGCGGAATCCACCATCAACTATGTCATCACCGATGTAGAAAAGAAACGTAAATTCGTCTGTGTAGACCCTAACGATATCCCGGATATCGCGGTTGTCGATCCGGATATGATGAGTTCCATGCCGAAAGGCCTGACCGCATCTACCGGTATGGATGCACTGACGCACGCGATCGAAGGCTACACCACTGCTGCGGCATGGGAGCTTTCCGATACCTTAAATCTCGAGGCGATCAAACTGATCGGCGCAAATCTTCGCAAAGCCGTAAACAATGATCCGGACGGCCGTGAAGGCATGGCTCTGGCACAGTACGTTACCGCAATGGCTTACTCCAATGTCGGCCTCGGTATCGCACACTCCATGGCACATACCCTCGGTGCAGTCTATGACACACCGCACGGTGTTGCCTGCGCAATGATGCTTCCGATCGTTATGGAATTCAACGCAGAGGCTACCGGCGACAAATACAAATCCATCGCGGAAGCACTTGGCGTATGCACTGACGGCATGGATCAGGCGACATATCGTAAGGCTGCGATCGATGCGGTCCGTCAGCTTTCTGTCGATGTCGGCATCCCGACCAAGCTGGAAAAACTCAAAGAAGAGGATCTGCCGTTCTTATGCGAATCCGCTGCTGCAGATGCCTGCGCACCGGGTAACCCGAAGCCGGCAACTCTGGCTGAGTTTGAGGCAATGTTCCGTAAGCTGATGTAAATTCCGATTTCAAACCGATCAAAAAGAGACTGTGGCGTAAGCTACAGTCTCTCTTTTATGTCGTTCTTTCCGGGGGAAATCCCCCTTCATTCATTACTTTCTCTGGTATCCGGTGATCATTGTCAAGAAAAAGCATGTCACGGTTGCCCAAGCAAAAAATTTATGCCACTTCATATGCAACAACCTCCTTCCTGCTCCTATTTTCCCACAGAAACTCTCCGGCTGTCAACGCGCCTCCATGCACGTTGCTGTGCACGCACACTGCTTGTTTTTGCTGAATTTATACAGTTTTGTCAAGAAAAACTCCAAGATTTTCTATTTAAATGTAAGCGCTTTCATTATAGAATGACGCTAAAGGGAGGGTTACCAAAATGTCTGTACATGTTATTGATGAAGCCAATCGTTGTCTACAGTGTCCCAATCCGCGTTGCCGTGAGATGGGATGTCCGATCCACACCAACATTCCGGAAATGATCCGCTTGTTTAAAGAGAATAAGATGCTGGAAGCTGCGGAAATGCTCTTTGCCAACAATCCGCTCTCCATGATCTGTTCTCTGGTCTGCAATCATGAGAATCAGTGTGAAGGAAGTTGTGTCCGCGGGATCAAAGGCGAGCCGATCCACATCTCTTCGATCGAAAACTACATCTCCGACTCGTGCTTTGAACGGTTAGAACTCCATCCGGCACCGCCAAACGGTATGAAAGCCGCAGTCATCGGTGCGGGCCCTGCCGGGATCACCATCGCGATCATCTTAGCACTCAAAGGCTACTCGATCACCGTCTTTGAGACCCATGATAAAATCGGCGGTATCCTGCGCTACGGCATCCCGGAGTTTCGTCTGCCAAAGACGATCCTCGACCGCTATTATGTCAAGATGAAAAGCCTCGGGATCAAGTTTCGTCCAAACTTCTCCATCGGCGGCTCCACCAACATTCAGGATCTGTTTAACGACGGCTACAGGAGCGTCTTTATCGGTACCGGTGCCTGGCGTCCGCGAAAGCTGGGAATCCCCGGTGAGACCTTCGGCAACGTATTTTATGCCATCAATTATTTAAATAATCCGGACGTCTATGATCTGGGCGATCGTGTCGCGATCATCGGGGCCGGCAATGCCGCCATGGATGTCGCCAGAACCGCGATCCGCCAGGGATCCAGATTCGTCACCGTCTACGTGCGCCGTGATGAAGTCTCTGCGTCCAAAACCGAATATGAATACGCCAAACTCGACGGCGTGCAGTTCGAATTCAACAAATCGATCCTTCGCATCGAGGATGACGGTCCGGTCTTTGCGGACGGCGATGGCGAACAGCTCATCCCGGCCGACAGCATCATCATTGCCGTCTCCCAGGTGCCGCAGGATCGCATCGTCAGCAAGGAAAAAGATCTAAAGCTCAATGAAAAAGGCAACCTCGCCACCAATGAAAACGGTGAAACGACGCTGCCCGGTGTCTTTGCTTCCGGTGATGTCGTGACCGGTGCCAAAACGGTCGTTGCCGCGGTTGCGGTCTCCAAACAGATCGCGGAAGACATGGATCGGTACATGCAGTCACACGATCGTGATCCGGTCGGTAAAGCTTAGCTGCGGCCTTGCCTGATCATCAAAGGTCAGCGGCAGGATCACATACCTGGAATCGTGATAGTCTTTGCCGTTCCAGCGATCCGAAACATAGTAGATGTTACCGCTCTCCTGCACGGTCAAAAAGAATGCCGGCTGCGTATCAAACGTGGTCGCATCTCCGATATCCGTCAGCATCGACCAGGGACCCTCGATCGCTTTGGCCGTTGCATATCTGCACTGGTTCGGATCCCAACCGGTACAAAAAGACGTAAACAGATAATAGATGCCCTCGCGCTTAACAAGTGCGGGGGCTTCTCTGTATTCCCCCTGAAAAAGGCGCTGCACCGCCACATCGATATTCAGATAATCTTCGGACAACCGGTAGATCACAAGATCTGCATTGTCTCTGGCTGCCGAAATAAAGTAGGCAGAGCCGTCCTCCTCCTGAAAGAGCGTGCAGTCTCTCGACATTTCCCCAAACGGGTTAAAACATCCCAGATAGGTAAACGCTCCATCCGGCGTATCGGAAACGGCTACGCCACAGGCTGCCTGATGATAGTCGATCCCGTTTTCCACATGCATCCACATCACATATTTCCCGGTCTTCCCGTTATACAGGACCTTGGGCCGCTCGATGTTGATCTTGCCGCCCCGGGCATTGACCAGACTCGTATCCGTTCTGACGCGATACGAGTCTGTCTTACTGCCGGTCGTTAATGCATCGCCCCGATATTCCCAGTGCATCAGATCGGTTGACCGGTATACCGAAACGTAGGTATCGTTGGTCCGATTCTCCCCATACCAGTAATAATAGCCCTGTGCAAACAGCATGTGCCCGCCATGTGCATGAATGATGTTGCCATCGGTATCTCTCCATATTGCTCCGTTTGTCAGCATATCTGCTCCTCCATTTCTCCGGTTTGCCGCCTGCTCACGCGGGGCCTGCTTTCCGCCTGAAACCGCAGCGACACCCTGCGCAACTATTTACAGTCTACCGCGCAGCGGGTACAGATACCATGCACAAATGTGGCATCTACCTGACCTCATCTGCTCTGCTTTAGCGGTGCATCTCCCATGCCGGCGCCGCCCGGTGCGTTTGCCAGCCGCATGCCCGGCGGTGCGCATCAGACATACAAAGAGCGCTCCCCTCTCGGGAAGCGCTCTTATGTATTACAGATCTTGCTGTTCTAAGAAATTGATGTAGCGGTGTGACGCGATCAATTCCGCGCCGCCGGATCCCAGGATCAGTGCGATCAGTGCGATCAGATCCCAGTGGCAGCTGCCATAGAAGAACAGAATCAGGCCTGCTGCGTTTACCACCAGCAACCACAGGCGATGCCTGCGCTGTCCGCGATCAGGAGTGATCTCCTCTCCGGACGCCTTCTCCTCTCTTACCTCTCTTCTCTTCTTCCGGTAGAAATGTGCCACCGAATAAAGAGCGATGATCAGCAGGCAAAGGATCAGCCAGTGAATATAACAGTCATCTTCGAGTTCTCCGTGGATCGTTGCCGTCACGACGCCGTTGACCAGCGTATAAGCCGAATAGTTGTCGGCATCCATGACCACCGTTTGATCGGTGATCTCTGCTACCGCGACCTCTGTCACCAGGACACCGTCTGCGTTTCGATAAGTCCTCAGGATCTGCGCATTGCCGACCATGGACGCATCCCACAGTTCATCCGGGATCGTAAAGGATACACGCACGGAGCTGTACGGATCGTTGATCCGGGTTTCATCGCCGTTTCCGATCTTGACAAAGAAGCTTGCATCAAACATGCCGACGATGGTCATCTTTTCCTCCATCGCCTGTGTGACGCTTTCCCGGATCTCCTCTGAGAGGTTTTCATCATCCCGCGTTACTTCGACACGGAAGCGTAAGTTGCTGCCCTCTGCCAGGACTTCTTTCTCGTCGTTGCTTAAGAGTTCTTCGATCATGCGCTCGATATCCGCGGATACCACATCGCAGTCAATGATCTTGTTGCTGTCCTCGCTATCTGTGATCGTCACGCGCTGATGCGCGATGTTCTCGGAAAGATTGCCTCCGGTAACGGTACCGACGATGGCTTTGCTGTAATCGATCGTAACAGGTTCACCACCGCTTTGGGCATCCTCGTTTTTCTCGTTGGTCAGATCGATCGTGATCTTGGGCCATACGGCGATTACGCTCTGCGCTCCGCTCTCTGCTTCTGCCTGTTGCCCGTCAGGCTCCGATTGTTCTTTTTCTTCACGCGGCTCTGTTTCCTGTTCCTGCACGGTCTCCTGCAAGTCTTCCGCCGGATCCGGTGCTGCTGCGCCGCCGCTTTCACCGCCATCCCGGCCGCCGTTTCCGCTGCTTTGTGTTTCACGGCTGCGGATACTTAAGCTGCCGTTTTGATACGTTATGTCATAATACTGTGTCATCTCGGTTAAGCCGCGCATGATCACGGCATCTCCGCTGATGATATTTGCGACCGTTCCGATCTGAACGATGGTGCCGCTCTCATTCTCTGCCCGTACGGACAGCGAGTCTTCGACGATCTCATCGCCCTCCAGCAGACTGCCGCGGGTAATACTCCAGGTCTCCATGGACAGCTCTTCGCCATCATAAAACTTGGATGCGGAGTCTGCGCTGATCGTGATCGCACGCTTTGTCACACGCAGCATCACGGTCTTTTCCGCCGCCAGATACAGTGCACTCTCCGGTACCGTAAAGGTTGCTTCGATCTCTCCCGGTTCCGTGATCTCGCTGATCGCCGCGTTTACCGTAATGGTCGTTTCATCGCTGTACTTTAAGTATCTTTCGATCTCGTCGATGCGATGGGCCCTGCCGTCATATTCGATGGTCAGATCTGAAGCGATGATCTGCTGGATCCCTTTCTCCACCGTTAACGTACCGTCTGCGTACCGGATTTCATAATTGCCGGTGACATCTTTGCTGCCCTTTTGGATCTGTGCATCCGATGCCACATTGGCGCTGCTGCCGACCGTTTCCTGCGCTCCGCTTACCCGGATTTCACTGATGCGATCTCCCGCAGCAAGCGAGCCGCTTGTCAGCGTATAACTGTTCTTCATCAGGCTGATGCCCGGTTCATAGGCTGCCGTTGCACTGCCTGCCGTGATCGTGATCGGGCGCTTGCTAACGGTGTAACTGCCATCAATCGCTGTCACGTCATAGTTGCGATTACCGCCAACCGGCGTGATCGCATAGGTGCCGATGTCCGAAGCTGCGGTTGCACTGCACTGATACGTGATCTGTGCTTCTCCC
>JAILPR010000290.1 GCA_024699355.1 Lachnospiraceae bacterium | reverse complement strand
CGGCGACACTTTCCGCAAAGTGTTGTTTGCGGCAGCGCCGCGTTCTATGGTACACTGTATCTATCGGCGAAGGAGCCGAACATCTGCCCATATACGGCGCCGCCGTACTATAGACAGATTTTTTCTTATACGGGGGTTTGGAACGGCAACATAAGTAGAACGGAGGGCAGATATGGCTGGAATGAGTGAAGTACTGGAATATGCGACCGGAAAAGCACGCCTGTGTCAGGCAAATGATGCGATTTCGGATGAACTGTTTCGGGAATACGGCGTCAACCGGGGTCTGCGCGATGCGAACGGAAAAGGTGTCCTGACGGGCCTGACCAATATTTCCACGATCATTGCGTTTAAAGATGTGAACGGGGTGCATGAACCGTGTGACGGAGAACTGTTTTATCGTGGATACAACGTACAGGATCTGGTACGGAAATATGTGGAACAGGAGGCGAGCTTCGGATTCGAGAAGACGGCGTATCTTTTGTTATTCGGAGAGATGCCGAATGCGATCGAGGCGGAGGCATTTCAGAAGATCATGTCCAAATGTCGTGTGCTGCCTCGTAATTTTACCCGTGATGTCATCATGAAGGCACCGAGCAGAGACATCATGAATTCAATGATGCGAAGCATCCTCACCCTCGCATCCTATGATAAATCGGTGCTGCACAGCGAGCTGCCGGAGAACATCCAGCAGTGCATTTATCTGACGAGTATCTTTCCGATGCTGGCAGTTTATGGGTATCATGCCTACAATCACTACCAGAATCTGGAGAGTATGTATATTCACCGGCCTAGTCCCAGGAAATCCACGGCCGAAAATTTCCTGCGCATGCTTCGTCCGGATATGAAGTATACGCCGATCGAGGCGCACGTGCTCGATGTCGCATTGATGATGCATATGGAGCACGGCGGTGGTAACAATTCGACGTTTACCACCAGAGTCGTCACCAGCTCCGGTTCGGATACCTATTCTGCGATCGCTGCGGCGATGGCATCGCTCAAAGGTCCGCGCCACGGCGGTGCCAACCTCAAGGTCATGGATATGATGGACAATATCCGCAAGAACATTTCCGATTGGAATGATGAAGAGGAGATCCGCCGTTATCTGGAACTGATGATGGACGGTGAGGTCTTTGACAGGAAAGGGCTGATCTACGGTATGGGCCATGCGGTCTATTCGTTATCCGACCCCAGAGAGCGTGTCTTTAAGGGCTATGTACAGCGTCTGGCAGAAGAAAAAGGCATGCAGAAGGAACTTTCGCTCTATCAGAATATTGAAAAGATCGCGCCTGAAGTGATCGCAAAGAAGCGTCACATTTATAAAGGTGTTTCACCGAATGTCGATTTTTATTCGGGCTTTGTCTACAGCATGCTGGGCATTCCGCGGGAGCTGTATACGCCGCTCTTTGCCATCGCACGTGTGGCGGGCTGGAGTGCACACCGCATCGAAGAGATCATCGGCAACGGAAAGATCCTGCGTCCGGCGTACCTGAGCGTCAAGGAGATGGAGCACAGGTAAGCGCGTGAGGGCGCTGCGGCTTTTGCAGCTGCGGCGCGTGCGTCTTTGGCGGCAGGAGGTTCTTACGAAAAAAGCTCCGTGCGATGTGATCGCCGGAGCTTTCTTATTTTTTCAGGATTTTATGTCGCATCGTGATGATCTTGTCCTTATAATAGAGGAGGATGCCGATCAGCATGAGCGAGATCAAAAAGAGGATCGCCGAGAAGATCCAGTTTCCGTTCATGATCGTATGGCCGATGGCGCACATGATGAGCACATGCGGCGCACTGGCGATCGTGACCGAGAGGATGAAGCGCCGTAGTGATACATTTGTGCCGGCTGCGACATACGGGATAAACCCGTTGGGCACTCCGGGCATCATATAAGCGAGCATCGTCATGAAGCCCGGATCCGCATCATTTAAATAGGCGGAGATTTTTTTCAGGCTTTTTGCATCCCGCGGGATGAGTCTGGAGATGATCCCGACGTGATGGCGATCCATATAAAAGATCATCGTGTTCGCAAAAACGAAGGAGACCAGGCAGATCAGAAAGCTCGGGATCGTGCCGAACATCAGACCGCCGACGATCTGTACGACGGCACCCGGGAGCAGGATCGTGATGACCTGCAGGATCTGCAGTGCCGCTAACGAGATGAGACCTCGCCACGTGCTCTCGCCGCGCAGGTACTCGGTCAGGATCTGCTCATCGTTTGCGCCGCTCCTGCCCAGCTCGATGAACATCGGGATGAGCGTCAGTGCTGCGTAGATGATGAGAAAGAGCGTCAGTGCGTATAAGCACAGGCTGATCAGATATTCCGTCTTTTGACGATGTGTAGTTGATGGTAATGGTTGTTTCCCCTTCATAAGAAACTATTATACAAAAAATGACAAAAAAGGCAAAAGGAAAAGCAAGTTCATGGACAGCATAAAGAAACCGCGCGGGTTGACCTTACAGGAGGTCAATGCGCGCATACAGGCAGGAAAAGTGAACTATCGTAATGTCAGCGGGACCAAGAGCGTCAAGGAGATCCTCAAAAGCAATCTGTTGACGTATTTTAACCTGGTGTTTGTGATCCTGGGGGTACTTCTGGTGCTCGCAAGGAGCTACCGCGATCTGACGTTTATCGGGGTCATCGCAGCCAATGCGCTGATCGGTATCGTGCAGGAGCTGCATTCGAAAAAGATCCTCGATCGCATGAGCATCGTCTCGCAGCCGAGGGTGAAGGTCGTGCGTGATGAGAAAGAGATGGTCATCCCGTCGGATGAGATCGTGGCCGATGACCTGATCTATCTATCGGGCGGGATGCAGATCCCGGCGGACTGCGTGGTGCTCGAGGGAGAGCTCCATGTGAATGAATCCATGCTCACCGGTGAGTCCGATGAGATCGAAAAAGTGCGCGGCAAAGAGCTGTTATCCGGCAGTATCGTGATCTCCGGCAGCTGCAGCGCGAGAGTGAAACATGTCGGTATGGATTCGTATGCATCGCGTCTGATGCAGCAGGCGACAAAGATGAAGACCAGAGAGCAGTCGGAGATCTTTAGGTCTCTAAATTCCATGCTCAAATTCTTTGGCATCATCATCATTCCAATCGGTATCATCCTGTTCGTGCAGCAGTATGTCTATTCGGATGCCTCGTTCTCCGATGCGGTCACCGGAATGGTGGCGGCGCTGATCGGTATGATCCCGGAGGGCATTTATCTGCTCACCAGTACGGCGCTGGCCGTCAGTGCGGTGCGCCTTAGCTCCCAAAAGGTCCTGGTGCATGACCTGAAGTGTATCGAGACGCTGGCACGCGTCAATATCCTGTGCGTGGATAAGACCGGTACGATCACCGAGAAGGAGATGAAGGTCGAAACGTTCCTGCCGTTGACCGATCACTTATCGCAGGAGCAGACTGCCGGCATCATCGCGGACTTTGCGGGCAATATGCCGGAAGCCAATGATACGCTGCAGGCGATGCGTGCAGCCTTTGATATCCCGGATGGGCGTAAACTCTCTGCCTATACCGGCTTTTCCTCCAAATACAAATACAGTGCGGCAACGCTCGATGCGGAGCATTTCGTACTCGGGGCACCGGAGTATGTCCTTGGCGCGCAGCTTTCCAAATATCAGAATGAGATCGCCGATTTTGCGGCAGAAGGGTGCCGTGTGGTGGCGCTTGCCAGGTATCCGTATCTCCCGAAGGGAGAGGTGCTGAGCGGGGAGTGCGATCCGATCGCGCTGGTCGTTCTGCGCAATCCGATCCGAAAGGGCGCCAAAAAGACCTTTGAGTATTTCCGCAGACAGGGCGTACAGATCCGCGTGATCTCCGGTGATAATCCGGAGACGGTATCGAGCATCGCCGCGCAGGCGGGGATCCCGAACGCTTCGATGTGCATCGATGTCTCACAGATCCGCTCGGATGAGGCTCTGATCAAAGCAGCCGGCAAATATACCGTCTTCGGACGTGTCAATCCGGAGCAGAAAAAGCTGCTGGTCAAAGCCATGCGCGATGCCGGGAACACGGTTGCGATGACGGGAGACGGTGTCAACGATATCATCGCGATGAAAGAGGCAGACTGCTCGGTTGCGATGGCTTCCGGGTCGGAAGCGGCATCTCAGGCGGCGCAGCTCGTGCTGCTCGATTCCGACTTCGCTCATATGCCTTCGATCGTGGCGGAAGGAAGACGTGTCGTCAACAATATCCAGAGGGCGGCATCCCTTTATCTGGTCAAAAATATCTTTTCCCTGTGCCTTGCGGTCTTCTCGATGATCCTGATGCTCAATTACCCGCTTGAGCCTTCGCAGGTATCGCTGATCAGTATGTTTACGATCGGGATCCCGTCGTTTATCCTGGCGCTCGAGCCCAATACCAGCAGGATCCGGGGGCACTTCCTGTCCAATGTCGTCAGCAAGGCGCTGCCGGCAGGGCTGACCGACTTTTTGACGGTAAGTGGACTGGTGCTGTTTTGCAGGGAGTTTGAGGTCGAGCCGACCTGCGTCTCCACGGCCTGCAGTATCGTCGTGGCGATCGTCGGATTTATGATCGTTTATCATATCATGGAGAAGGCAACGGTAAAGCATCTGGCAATGCTCCTCGGCATCATCGCCGGCTGGATCGTTTGCCTGATCTATTTCTCGAGCTTCTTTGGCATCGAGAGCCTGACACAGCAGACAGCGATGCTGACGTTTGTTTTTTGTCTTTTGACCGAGCCGGTGCTGCGTTATGCATCGCTCCTTGGCAGGAAGTGCAAGGAGGATATCCGCGTCCTGCGCCAGGGCGGCGTATCGGCGCTGATGGTCTTTTTGGGGCGCCGCTTCCATAGATTTATCGAGAAAGAATAGGACAGAAGGCCGTCGCACGTGGTGCGGCGGCTTTTGCAGTGTCAGCAGCCCACTGGAGTGTTCACGGTCGAAACAATAGTTTAGATTTTTTTAATTTGACGCAATCTACAGGGTCGATTAAAGTAGATATAGTGTGCACCTTACCTCGTCCGTCTATGGATGATCACGCAAGTGGGAGCGTGAGATGAGGGCGGCGCAGGGCGCGGGCAGCGCGATATGCAGCGGCACACGTTCTTATGAGTTTACGTTTTGTGGGGAAACGTTTTGGGGGCTGTATCATTTTTAATGAGAAAGGACAACAAACGTGGAAGAAAAGCAAACGAAAACCAGAAAGCCGATGAATAAGAAACTTAAGAAGGCTTTGAAAATTCTGATTCCGATCG
>JAILPR010000289.1 GCA_024699355.1 Lachnospiraceae bacterium | reverse complement strand
GGATACAATCGGCGCAATACCGATAAAAGCACGCTCTCCCATGCAGAGATCACCGCGATCCGCAAGGCATCCAAAGTGATCGGCGACTGGCGTCTCGAAGACTGTACGCTCTATGTCACGCTCGAGCCTTGTCAGATGTGCTCCGGTGCCATCGTGCAGGCGCGGATCCCGCGCGTGGTCATGGGCTGCATGAATCCCAAGGCCGGCTGCGCAGGCTCGATCTTTAATCTGCTGGACGTCCCCGCCTTTAATCATCAGGTCGATACGACACGCGGCGTCCTGGAAGAAGAATGCTCCACCATGCTGACACAGTTTTTTAAAGAACTGCGCATCCGTAACAAGCTGGAAAAGAAATCCGCTCCCGTAGATGCGGATTGATCGTCTGCTCCCGTGGATACAGGAAATTCAGTCCGCTCCTCGATGCGGATGAGTGCCCGCGAAGTTGACTTTGAGGGCACTTCTGATATATAATTGCGAGGCAACTGCATCCGTATCGGATGCCCCATCATAGCCGCCCTGAGAAACAGATCGGGTCTCACGCGATGGAAATCTACGAACCGTGTCAGGTCGGGAACGAAGCAGCACTAAGTAGAAGCTTTCAGGCGACGTGAGGGTTCCTGGTTTGGGACTTTGGTAACGTGTGGTGGGGTATCCGATGCGGATGCTTTTTTGATCCTATGGCGCTCCCTCGATGGAGACGCCGCGTTTATCAATAGATGAAGAGACAAGATACGATAGACAACTTCATAGATGATGCGCTCGCCGCGGCGCGGGACGATGCACATGCCGTAGCACCGGCGGATGCGCTCTCTGCGCTGGCAGACTGCACGCTCTGCGGACGCCTGTGTCATGTGGATCGTTTGCATGGCGAGAGCGGCTACTGTGGACAAACCGCTACCCTGCGAGCTGCCCGCGCAGCCCTGCACTTTTGGGAGGAGCCTTGCATCTCCGGCACAGGCGGCTCCGGTGCCGTATTTTTTTCGGGATGCTCCATGCGCTGCGTTTTTTGCCAGAATCACGACATCGCACTCGGCACCCGCGGCATGGAGATCAGCTCGGAGCGCCTCTCCGAGATCTTTTTAGAGCTTCAGGCGCAGGGCGCGCATAACATCAATCTCGTAACGCCCACGCACTTTATCCCGCAGATTGTCATCGCACTGACGCGCGCCAAATCGCAGGGGCTTACCCTTCCGATCGTCTATAATACCGGAAGTCTCGAAACCATCGATGCGCTTAAGATGCTCGATGGCCTGATTGATGTATATCTGCCGGATTTAAAATACTATTCACCCGAAATTTCCACACGGTATGCTAACGCCCCGCATTATTTTACTCAGGCGACGGCCGCCATCGCGGAAATGTATCGCCAGGTCGGTGCGCCAAAGTTTGTACCGCTCCCCGGCAGTGATGGCGCTGAACACTCCGGCAGTGATGACGCTGATCTCTCCGAGAGCGGCCTTATGCAGCGCGGCATGATCGTACGCCACCTGCTGCTCCCCGGCTGCAGCGAAGATTCGAAGCAGATCCTGCGCTACCTTTATGAGACGTATCACGACCGGATCTATATCAGTATCATGAATCAGTACACCCCGCTCTCGATCCCGCCGGAATTTCCGGAGCTTACCCGCAAGGTTCGCCGAAAGGAATATGACAAGATCGTCGATTATGCGATCCTACTCGGCATCGAGCAGGCGTTCATTCAGGATGGCGAGACAGCGAAGGAGAGTTTTATCCCGGAATTCGGATTCCAGGGACTACTCTAGCGCAGCGCGGCAAAAAAGCCCCTGCACATTACTGTGCAAGGGCTTTCTCAATCTATTACAGTTCGCGGTTTTCCAGATAGGTCATGTAGTTTACGACCATCAGCGCGATCTTCAAGGTCAGCGCATCATCAAAGGTTCTGATATCCAGACCTGTGGCTTTCTGCAATTTTTCGATTCGATATACGAGTGTATTACGGTGGATAAAGAGCTGTCTGGACGTCTCTGATACGTTCAGGTTGTTCTCAAAGAATTTATTCACCGTATTTAAGGTCTCTTCATCCAGTTCATCCGGGATGCGATCCCCAAAGATTTCCTGAATATACATCTGGCATAAGCTGGTCGGCAGCTGATAGATCAGACGGCCAATGCCCAGTGTCGCATAGGCGATCACGGTTTTCTCCGCGTAGAAGATCTTGCCGACTTCCAGTGCCATCGCCGCTTCTTTATAGGATTTGGAAACATCCTTTAAGTCTTGCACCATGGTGCCGTATGCGACTTTGGTCTTTACCATTGCTTCCGCACTGACGGTATCTACGATGGATCTTGCAACTTCATCGAGTTCTTCGACCCCATCTGTCGGCTCGACCGCTTTGATCAGGATGATCTTGCGCTCCTCCACCGAAGTGATGAAGTGACCGTTCTGTGCAGAGAACATTCCTTTTAACAGTTCATCTACCGCAGCGTCTTTGGATTCGGTTTCCACCAGATAGACGACTCTGGCCTGTGTCTCCTTAATGTGCAGTTTCTTTGCACGATTATAGATATCAACCAGGAGCAAATTATCAAGGATGAGGTTCTGAAAGAAGTTATTGCGATCGAAGCGCTCCTTATAAGCCGCCATCAGTTCCTGCAGATGCAGCACTGCGATCTTGCCGATCATATAGGCATCGTCGCTTAAAGAACGCGCATCCAGTACGTAATGTACTTCTTCATCGTCCATGACCTTCAGCAGATGATGCTCACCGACCACCTGACTCTCTGCCGGTGATGCCGCAAAATCCGTGATCACGGATCTGTTCATGCCTTCTGTTTCAAATGTCGCTGCCGCGCAGCTGCCGTTTAATTCAAAGACACCCAGATCGATCTTGGTCACATTCTTTAAATCCTGAATACTCTGTAAAATAATTTGATTAGATATCATATATCGTCCGTCCTATGTTCTGCTGTGTATACAGTTTCAATCTATTCGAAGTTTATCACAAATTTCAAATTTTAAAAAGAGGGATAGCCATGTGACTATCCCTCTAACCTTGTTTTACAAAGCGATTGACTAGTTTGTAATTGTCAGCTCAGTTTCCTTATCGAATACGTGGATCTTCTCTACGTCGAATGCAAACTTCACAGCATCACCCGGACGAGCTGTTGTTCTGGAGTCTACTCTTGCAGTGATCGGGAAGTTGCCCAGATCAAAGTACAGATAAACTTCAGCACCCAGAAGCTCATATACCTTAACGTTGGATTCGAATACTACGGATGCAGCGTTAACCATGATCTCTGAATCATATACATCTTCCGGACGAATACCGAATGTTACGGTCTTGCCTTCATAACCGCCATCGATCAGCTTCTTGGATTTTGCAGGCGGAAGCGGAATGCTCTTGCCTTCAATATCAAGATGAGCTACGCCATCCTTAACGCTAACAACAGCGTCCAGGAAGTTCATCTGCGGAGATCCCATGAATCCTGCTACGAACAGGTTCTGCGGCTTCTCATACAGATTCTGCGGAGTATCTACCTGCTGGATAACACCGTCCTTCAGAACGACGATTCTGGTACCCAGTGTCATAGCCTCGGTCTGATCATGTGTTACATAGATGATGGTTGTACCCAGTGTCATATGCAGTTTCGCGATCTCGATACGCATCTGTACACGAAGCTTAGCATCCAGGTTTGACAGAGGCTCATCCATCAGGAATACCTTCGGGTTACGAACGATCGCACGACCCATAGCAACACGCTGTCTCTGACCACCGGAAAGAGCCTTCGGCTTACGATCAAGCAGGCTTTCCAGATCAAGGATTCTAGCTGCTTCACGAACCTTCTTATCGATTTCGTCCTTCGGAACCTTACGAAGTTTCAGACCAAATGCCATGTTATCATATACGGTCATATGCGGATACAGAGCGTAGTTCTGGAATACCATTGCGATATCTCTATCCTTCGGCTCTACATCGTTAACCAGTTTACCGTCGATATACAGTTCACCGGAAGAGATGTCTTCCAGACCTGCGATCATACGAAGTGTTGTAGACTTACCACAACCTGAAGGGCCTACGAAGATGATGAATTCCTTATCTTCTACTTCAAGGTTGAAATCTTTTACTGCAGCAAAGCCGTTCGGATATACTTTGCAAACGTTCTTTAAAGATAAACTTGCCATCTTTTTCTTCCTCCTACCAATGTGTAGTTCTGTTTTGTGGTTCCCCACTTACCTTACAATTGGTAGTATACCGCAAGCCCCTTGAGCTTATCCATGCCACAATTCCACAAAGATTTATTCTCCTTTTGGCACTATTGCCATGTGGAATCAAAAAAGTGCAAGGTTCACTTCACCTTGCACAATTTTTTGCTGGTTTTTTATACTTTTTTTACAATTGCTTTTTTAAAGGAGTTTACTCATCGGTGTATAGCGGATTCCTTCTGCCAGTTTTTCTTCTGACATATCACGAAATCCCAGCCGGTGATAAAAGTCAACCGCATACGGTGCCGCGTCGATCGTGATCTTCCACTGGTGCTCTCCGCGCAGATATTCACACGCATACTCGATCAGCGCCGTGCCGATCCCGCGGTGATGATACGCCTCATCCACGAACAGCAGCGAGATATGATTGGTATTGCGCAGTGTGATCATCCCGACAATGTGCTCATCAATGGTCGCAACAAAGAGCAGATACTCTCCCATCAGAAACATCCTGCGCAAGAGCGCATCGGATAAAAAGTTGCGGAAGCTCGTTGTCCCCTCTTCTCCGTAATCCGCAGCTTCAAATCTCAGGAAAGTGATCCACGCCAGTTCTGTTGCCGCATCCCAGTCATCCACATGCCCGCGGCGGATCTCCATCATGCGTCCAGCTTTGAGGAGAGCCACTGATAGATATCTTCCGATACCTGTTCTTTGTTATCTTCGTTCAGGATCTCATGACGATCTCCGTCATACAGTTTCAGGGTGATATCCTGCATGCCTGCATCCTGATATTTCTTCGCTACCGCTTTGACCTGCTCCCCCCAGCCGCCGACCGGGTCTTCCGCGCCTGCCACAAACAGTACCGGCAGGCTCTTCGGGATCATCTCAAAGGCATCCGGATCGGTAAGCCGTACCAGGAATTCGGATAAGGTCTTAAATCCATTGATCGTAAACGTAAAGCCGCAAAGCGGATCCGCAATATAGCGTTTGACATTCTCTTCGTTCACGCTCAACCAGTCAACCGGCGTCTTTGCATTCGGGATCCGGCTTAAGTAGCTGCCAAAGGACATTTTTTCCAGGAATTTGCTCACATGCTTATCGCCCTGGAAGATCCCCAGGAAATTCGACATGCCCTTCGCCATCTTGACAGTCGCATTCGGCATCATACCGGTGCCCATCGCGATTACGCCCTGTACGCCTTTACCGTAACGGATCGCATAATTTCTGACAATGAAGGATCCCATGCTGTGTCCCATGATAAAATACGGAACCTGTGGATACGTCTCCTGCGTCAGTTTCTTTAAACGATGCACATCGCGCAGCGTCACGGTCGCCGGATCATGTGCACAAAAATATCCCGGAATCCCGTTGTTGGCCGCAATGGTCTCACCATGTCCCAAATGATCTTCTCCTGTGACCAGGATCCCTTTGGAAGTCATGTACTCCGCAAAGCCTTCATATCTTGCAACATATTCCGCCATTCCGTGAATGACCTGCAGGATCGCTTTGATCTCTCCGTCAGGAATCCACCGGATCGCATGAATTTTGTCTTGTCCGTCTCTGGAATCAAAATAGAAATCTTCTCTCCGCATAGCTGTCTCCTTCCTCTGTCCTACCTGCCTTTATTATACAATATACCCCCTGCCATCGGCAGAGGGTATCTCTAAATTCTTTATTAAGTATTTTTAGCAGATTTCGGCGCCCGGCTGTACGTCGCTGATTGGTGTCATCAGAGCAAGTTTGCCTTCCGCATCTTCTGCGCAAAGCAGCATACCTTCGCTCTTTAAGCCTGCCATCTCACGCGGTGCAAGGTTGACCAGCACCATGACTTTCTTGCCGACCATCTCTTCCGGAGAATAGTACTGCTTGATACCGGAGAGGATCTGTCTTACCTGACTGCCGACTCTGACCTGAGAGCAAAGCAGTTTCTTGGACTTCGGCACTTCCTCACACTTGATGATCTCACCAACCTGGAACTGGCACTTTGCGAAGTCATCATAAGTGATGATCTCTTTGGCTTCGATGTCCGTTACGGCGCCTGCATCCGCAGTTTCGCCTTCGCCTGAGGCTGCTGCCAAAGCTTTCCGCTGAGCGTCAGCTTCCTCCTGGGTCATTTTGCCTGCTTTAACCAGGTTCCGGCGTGCCTTCTCCTGGTGCTCCAGGAACTCTTTGCGCTGACGCGCCTGCACTTCTGCGGCTTTTGCCAGGATTTCGTCCTTGTCCAGACGTGCAAAGAGGATCTCCGGTGTCTCGGTTACCTGATTGCCCGACGGATATAAGCCGAAGGTCTCCAGGGTATCAAAGTCTCTGCACTCCGTCTTTAACTGTGCATAGATCCGCTCTGCGGTCTCCGGCAGGAACGGCGCCAGCAGCGCGGTACCGATGCAGATGCCTTCTGTCAGGTTGTACAGTACGGTTGCCAGACGATCGTGCTGTGCCTCATCCTTGGCGAGGATCCACGGTGTCGTCTCATCGATGTATTTGTTCAGTCTCTTAAATACGGAGAAAATCTCGGTCAAAGCATCTGCTACGCGCAGCTCGTCCATCTTCTCCTCAACGATCTTGTATGCGCCTGTAACGACAGCCTTTAAATCATCGTCCACAGGATCGGTCACCTTTTTGTCGCATACCACGCCGCCGAAATATTTGTTGCTCATGGAAATGGTACGGTTGACCAGGTTGCCGAGCGTATTGGCCAGATCGGAATTGATCCGCTCCACCATCAGCTCCCAGGTGATCACACCGTCATTTTCATACGGCATCTCGTGCAGTACGAAATAACGGGTCGCATCCACGCCGAACAGATCTACCAGATCGTCCGCATAAATGACGTTGCCTTTGCTCTTGCTCATCTTCTCGCCGCCCTGTAACAGCCACGGGTGTCCGAAGATCTGCTTCGGCAGCGGCTCGCCGAGTGCCATCAAAAAGATCGGCCAGTAAATGGTATGGAACCGGATGATATCCTTACCGATCAGGTGCAGATCTGCCGGCCAGTTCTTGCGATACAGTTCGGAGCTGTTATCCACGTCATAACCGATACCGGTGATGTAGTTGGTTAACGCATCCAGCCATACATAAATGACATGGTTGGTGTCAAAGGTCACCGGAATACCCCATTTAAAGGAGGTTCTGGAGACGCACAGATCCTGCAGTCCCGGCAGAAGGAAGTTGTTCATCATCTCGTTCTTGCGGGATACCGGCTGGATAAACTCCGGATGGGAGTTGATATGGTCGATCAGTTTCTGCGCATACTTGCTCATCTTAAAGAAGTATGCTTCCTCTTTCTCGGGATGCACATCGCCACCGCAAACCGGGCACTTGCCGTCCTGCAGCTGTGACTGAGTATAGAATGCCTCACACTCTGTACAATACATGCCTTCATAGGCACCTTTGTAAATATCACCCTGATCGTACAGACGCTTAAAAATTTTCTGTACCTGCTTCTCGTGATCCTCGTCCGTCGTACGGATGAAACGATCGTAAGAAGTGTTCATCATATCCCAGAGGTGCTTGATCGTCCCTGCCGTCATATCGACAAATTCCTTCGGATTCATGCCCTCTTCAATGGCTCTGGTCTCAATCTTCTGACCGTGCTCATCGCTACCGGTCTGGAAGTGGACATCATAGCCGTCCGCTCTCTTATATCTCGCAATACTGTCCGCCAGCACGATCTCGTAGCTGTTGCCGATGTGCGGCTTGCCGGATGTATAGGCGATTGCCGTTGTTAAATAGTACTTTCCTTTGTTTTGCATTGCTTTTCCTCTCTTTCCAAATAACGAATGAGTTACTTGAACTCAGATATCGCGATATGACGCGATATACCACGGTTTAGCGTATCATACGCCCTATTCCTTGTCAAAATAATCCTCGTCGATATAGTCGCGATCCCAAAGCATGATCTTGAGCTTTTTTGCTGCCTTGACCGCCGGTTCCGTGAAGTACTGATTCGTGATCACGCCGGCCACCATCAGATCGTAATAATCCCTGCCGGCATAGGCCTCCTGCACCGCATGGACCCCCACGACCGTGTCATAACATTTACACTGGAACCCATAGGTGATTCCATCTTTTTCCGCCAATATATCGATTCCGAAATCGCCGCTTCCCTTGGTCACTTCAACGCCGATAAATCCACGTCGCTTCAGCAGTTCCGCACAGTAGAATTCAAAATCGCGTCCTTCCATATCTTCATATGGATCCGCTGCTTTGGGACGCATTCGCCGAAGCCCCCAAAGGATTAGAAAGAGGGCCACAGCGATCAGAAGTGCGATGATCAAATACCATCTCTCATCCATACCGTTCCACCTTGTAAATCACCGGCAACGGCGCTGCCGCGTTTTCTGCGCTGCCGCACTTGCCGTTAGTACATAAAAAAGGCACACCTGTGCAGGCATGCCTTCTGAGTGCATAGGTTCTTGTAGTTCTTATACGTCAATTCCCTGTGCCTTAATATAGTTCATCATATCGCCAACTGTATTGATATTCTCGAGATCTTCAGAAGGAATTTCAATTTTGTACTCTTCCTCGCATCTCATGACCAGCTCAAACAGATCCAAAGAATCTGCGCCCAGATCATCCTTGAAGGATGTTTCTTCGGTGATATCCTCTTTTGCGATTGTTCCAAGCTGTTCTTCAATAAACGCAGCAATTTTCTCTAACATAGTTCGTCTCCTCGTTCCGTTATCCTGCGATCAGGATGTTTCTCTGAATATCAAAAGTATAGAAAGATGCCGATTCTTTGTCAAGAGATTTCAGCACACCCTACGCATCTGTCACGTGAATCGCCTGATAGATCTCCCGCTTGCCGACACCGCGGTCTTTGGCCACCGCTTTCATCGCATCTTTGTTGCTCATGCCCTGATCTTCGTAAAGTTTCATATGCTCTTCGATCGTCAGCTCTTCCCACGAACGATGCTCATCCGCCTCTTTTTCCGCGAAGCTCTTTCCTTCGATCACCAGAACATACTCGCCGCGCGGCTCCTGTGTCTCATAATAAGCCACAGCTTCTGACAGGGTTGTCGGTTTTACTTCTTCGAACTTCTTGGTCAGCTCCCTGCAGATCGTGATCTTCCGATCTCCTAGCGTCTCCTGCAGGAGTTTCAGCGTTTTTTTCAAATGATGCGGTGCCTCGTAAAGGATGATCGTTCTGGTCTCCTCCACAAGCTCCTTTAATACACGCTCCCGCTCGCGCTTCTCTGCCGGCAGAAAGGCTTCAAAACAAAACCGGCGTGTACTTAATCCCGACAGCGTCAGTGCCGTGATACAAGCCACCGGTCCTGGGAGTGATGTCACCGTGATCCCCGCTTCCTGGCACATCCGCACCAGAACTTCACCCGGGTCGGAAATGGCCGGCGTTCCGGCATCCGTGATCAGTGCGATGTCTTCTCCTGCCTGCATCTTCGCGATCAGTGTATAGGCCTTGTCCACTTTATTGTATTCATGGTAGCTCGTCATTGGGGTCCTGATGCCGAAATGATTGAGCAATTTTAAACTGTTGCGCGTATCTTCCGCCGCGATCAGATCCACATTTTGCAGTGTTTCCTGAATTCGCGGAGACATATCCTGCAGATTGCCGATCGGCGTCGCGCACAGATATAATTTCCCGCTCATATACTTCTCCTTTATCGCAACCTTTTCGCTTTCGCC
>JAILPR010000285.1 GCA_024699355.1 Lachnospiraceae bacterium | reverse complement strand
GCGACGATCTCGAAGTTTATCGCCAAAGCGGCACCTTCGATCAAGACCCATGCGATCAGCACGGTGGAAGACTATCTCGGGGTGCAGGCATTCTTGGATCAGGAGGCATAAGATGGAACAGCAACAGAAATGTGCAATTGTCACAGGCGGCGGCAGAGGACTCGGCAGAGCGATCTGTTTAAAGCTCGCCGCAGAGGGTTATGATCTGGTGACCTGCTATGCGCATAGCGCATCCGCAGCGGAAGAGACCATGAACGAATGCAGTGCGCTTGGCGTCAGAGCCATAGCGGTGCAGGCGGATGTGTCTGTCGAGGAAGATGTTGCAGCACTCTTTGCCAAGGCAAAAGAGACCTTTGGCAGGATCGATGTGCTGGTCAACAATGCGGGGATCACCAGAGATGATCTGCTCCTTAAAATGACGGCAGATAAATTCGATGAAGTGATCGCAACCAATCTGCGCGGCAGCTTTCTTTGCACGAAAGTCGCAGCCAAAGAGATGCTGCGTCAAAAATCCGGCCGTATCATTTACTTAAGCAGCGTGGTCGGCATCCATGGGAATGCGGGGCAGACCAATTATGCCGCAAGCAAGGCAGGCCTCATCGGTCTGGCAAAGTCTACGGCCAAAGAACTGGGCTCCCGCGGGATCACGGCCAATGTGATCGCACCCGGATTTATGGAAACCGAAATGACGGCTTCCCTTCCGGAAGAAGTCAAGAAAGAGTATGAAAAGAGCATTCCGCTTCGCCGCTTTGGCAAGGCCGAAGATATCGCAGATGCGGTTGCTTTTCTGGCATCCGATGCCGCAGGCTACATCACCGGACAGGTGCTGCAGGTCGACGGCGGCATGGGCATGTAGGCAGCGCGTGATACGCATAGAAACGCCAAAGGCGCGGTATGAGACAGACGGCGCGGTATGAGACAGAAGGCGCGGCATGGGGCAGAAGGCGTGGTATGAGACAGAAGGCGCGGCAGGATGGATCGCCCGCGAGAGATAGATAAGGAGAACAGGATGAAACGCAGAGTCGTGATTACGGGACTTGGCACGGTCAATCCCTTGGGAAACAGTGTTGCAGAAAGCTGGGCAGGCGTCAGAGAGGGACGCTGCGGTATCGATGAGATCACACAGATCGATACAACGGATCTGCCGGTGAAGCTGGCAGCGGAAGTCAAAGACTTTCAGGCAGAAGAGATCCTCGGCAGAAAGGAAGCACGCCGCATGGATCGTTATACACAGCTGGCGATGGCGGCTGCGATGGAGGCCTTTGAAGATTCCGGTCTGCAGATGGAACAGGAAAACAAAGATCGTTGCGCAGTGATCATCTCAAGCGGTATCGGCGGCTTAAATACCATTGAGGCAGAGCATACCAAAGCGATGGAGAAGGGGGCAAAATTCATTTCACCGTTCTTTATCCCGATGACCATTGCCAATATGGCAGCCGGCCAGATCGCGATCAGGTACGGTTTTCAGGGAATGTGCAGCTGCGTGGTGACGGCATGTGCCAGCTCGACCAATGCGATCGGTGATGCGTTCCGTCATATCAGAGACGGTTATGCAGAGGTTGCCATGGCAGGCGGCGCGGAGAGCTGCGTGGACCTGATGGGCGTCGGCGGTTTTGCTTCTCTGAAAGCGTTAAGTACCGCAACGGATAAGACGAGAGCGTCGATCCCGTTTGATGCGGAGCGTGGCGGCTTTGTCCTTGGCGAGGGCGGCGGTGTACTGGTCCTGGAGGAATATGAACATGCCAAAGCGCGTGGCGCAAAGATCTATGCCGAACTTATGGGGTACGGTGCCAACTGCGATGCGCATCACATCACGGCACCGCTGGAAGACGGAAGCGGTGCGGCAAAGTGTATGAAGCTTGCAATGGAAGATGCACAGATCGATCCGTCCAGGGTGGATTATATCAATGCACACGGAACGTCCACCCATTTAAATGATGCGGGAGAGACCAAAGCAGTCCATGCCGCATTCGGTGCACATGCACAGGAACTGATGATCAGTTCGACCAAATCGATGACCGGACATTTACTGGGCGGAAGCGGTGCCGTAGAGGCGATCTTTACGGTGAAGGCCCTGCAGGAAGGCTTTGTCCCTGCGACGATCGGCTATCGCACACCGGATCCGGAGTGTGACCTGGACATTGTCCCGAACCTCGGGAGAGATGCCGCGATCAAGGTGGCAATGAGCAATTCATTCGGTTTTGGCGGACACAACGCATCCCTGGTATTTGCGGCGCTGTAAGAGCGTTGCCGGCGGATGCCTTTGAAAGCGCCGCAGAAGCGGCGCACCGGAGGCGCTGCACGATGGCGCCTAAAGGAGAAATGATATGGAACTTAATTCAAATCAGATTCAGGAAATATTGCCACATCGCTATCCGATGGCCCTGGTGGATAAGATCGTTGACTGTGAGCCCGGGAAATGGGCGAAGGGGATCAAGTGTGTCAGCGTGAACGAACAGATCTTTTGTGGACATTTCCCGCAGAAACATGTGATGCCGGGCGTACTGCTGATCGAGGCGCTCGCACAGGTCGGTGCCGTAGCGATCCTGACGCAGGAGGAAAACAAAGGGAAACTGGCTTTTTTCGGCGGAATCAAAAATGCGCGTTTTAGAGCACAGGTGGTTCCGGGAGATGTCGTGGAGTTGTACTGTGAAATGACTGCGGTGAAAGGTCCGATCGGTTTTGGAAAGGCTGAGGCCAGAGTGAACGGCAAGGTGGCTGTAAATGCGGAACTTTCTTTTGCAATCGGTGATTAAGGTATGCTACACTAAGGTAGTGCTTGGAGGTAGCAGCTATGTTGGAACAGACATTGACAGACGTATATACAAAATTTAAGGTACATTTTTATCAGGAGATTTTTAAACGAATCGAGTTAAGAGATACCTCACTTTCGACCATGGAAGTGTTTTGTGTGGAAACGATCTACGCACTGGAGAACCCGACGATCGCCGAGTTCGCGAATTTCATCCATGTATCCTCACCCAACGCGGCTTATAAAGTAGCCTCGCTCATCAAGAAAGGGTATGTCAACAAAATTCAGTCCAAAAAAGATAAGCGCGAATATCATCTGCATGTGACACAGAAGTATTTTGACTACTATAACTTAAGCCAGGACTATGTCAGCCTGGTGGCAAGGCGTGCGGAAGAGCAGATCTCGAAGGATGACCTGGAGGTCTTTGAGCGGGTGCTCAAGCAGATCGGGGACTACATGATGCCGGAGATGAGTGATATTCCGGCGGTGGATCTGGAGCGCTCGAGACCGCGCAGCGCGATGCCGCAGAATTAACGATTGCGTATTCATTTTTTTCGTGATATAGTTGTAAAGCATGCAAAATGCATGGCGGGGTGTGGCTCAGTTTGGCTAGAGCGCCATCTTAGGGAGGTGGAAGTCGCAAGTTCGAATCTTGTCACTCCGATCAAATGAAAAGTCCCGGAACAGCGGAAACAAAAACCGCCGGTTCCGGGATTTTTGATGTCCAAACGCATCTGATAAATTTACATAAAGCTCGATAAATTGCATATACATTCGCATTCATGAAAAACTTATAATGAAGCCAATCTATGGTTTCATTATAAGTTTTTTTGATGTGAAAGAGCGGAAAAACAACACAGAGGTATTTGGAGGAAATCGATGCACGGTATTGAATTAACAAAACGTCCGGCGGATTGGGAGATCCTGCAGCAGGAGAACGGATCGGCCACCGTTACGCTGGAAGGAAAGTTTCAGGTGATCAAGGATGCGATCGACGTGGGGGTTGCTTCGGCGCGGCCGATCATTCGTGTGGTCCGGGAAGATGATAACTTTACGATCATTCCCTGGCACGAAGCTGCGAAGGTGCAGTACAGCTCAGCGTATGCCGGCACCTTTGAAACCACGGTCACGATCCCGGAGGGCGGGTTATACAGGATCGATACGAGCCTGGAGACCAAAAGCACCCTGCCGAATGTGACCTGGCTCTACCGCGGCGATTGTGTGTTGCATTTGGGCGTCGGCGATCTGTTTATCATCGCGGGGCAGTCCAATTCTTCCGGCTACAGCAGGGATTTTTGTCCGGATCCGCCGCATCTGTGCGTGCATCTGTTCCGGAACCGGAATCAGTGGGACCTTGCGACCCATCCGATGAATGAAAGCACGGGGGCGGATGGCAAGGCCAATGCCGAATGGGGGACGCCCGGCACATCGCCGTATCTCTCTTTTGGCAAAGTCTATTATCAGGAAACGAATCGTCCGGTCGGTCTCATACAGACATCGCTCGGTGGATCCCCCATGAAACGATGGAACCCCATCGGGGGAGATCTCTACGCCAACATGATCGATCAGATCCGGCTGACACACGGGAAGTATGCGGGCGTCTTGTGGTATCAGGGCTGCTCGGATACGGATCCGGAGTCTTCCGCGAACTACTATGAAAATTTCAAATTTCTGGTCGAGGCACTGCGTAAAGAACTCGGCTATGAGATCCCGTTTTTTACCATGCAGTTGAATCGTCAGATCGGTGGGATCAACGATGCATGCTGGGGAATGGTCAGAGATGCGCAGCGAAGGGCTGCGCTGATGCTCCCGAAGGTGTATCTTTTGACGACCACGAATCTCGCGCTATCCGATGGCATCCACAACAGTGCCATGTCCAATCTGGTGCTGGGAGAGCGACTGGCCAGACAGGCACTTTACAGGCTTTGCGGGAAGGATGCATTTGAGCCGCCGTATCTCAAACAGGTCGGGGTATTGACCGGGGAAGAAAAAGAGATCGAGCATATTGACGGCGACTGGCTAAAACTGACCTACGGCAATATCAAGAACTGCTTACAGATGTATTCGACACTTCCGGAAAAGAGCGGCTTTACACTTTCGGATGCGCAGGGAGAGATCAGGGTCCTTGAGACCAAGACCAACCGCAGCAATTACAATCATCTGATGATCAAAGTGGATCGGCTGCCTGACAAAGAGGTGCTGATCTCGTATCTGTGGGAAGCAGATCCGCAGGGGATCCCGATCGTGGATGAAGTGACGTTTTTGCCGGCCGTATCCTTATATCAGGCCAGATATCTGATCCAATAAGAAAGGAACGATGCGATGAATTGGGACAATGTACAGCATGAGGCGCCGACCTGGTTTCGGGATGCCAAATTCGGACTCTTTTT
>JAILPR010000284.1 GCA_024699355.1 Lachnospiraceae bacterium | reverse complement strand
AAGATCGCGGCTGCTGCGGAGATGATCCGCGAGCGTACGGGCATCTTTTTGTCACCGTATTTTCCGGCTGCAAAGATCGCCTGGCTCCTGGAGCATACGGAAGGCGCAAAGGAAAAAGCTGCGGCACATACGATCTGCCATGGAACGGTGGACAGTTTTCTGGTTTATCGGTTATCGAAGGAGCATGTCTATCGGACGGACTATTCCAATGCATCCAGAACGCAGCTCTTTGATCTGCACGATCTGACCTGGAATGCAAAGATCTGCGAGCTTTTCGGCATCGATCCCGAGAATATGCCGCAGGTGAGTGATTCGGACGGGAATTTCGGCACTACCGACCTGGGCGGCTTTTTGGATCACCCGGTTCCGATTCACGCGGCCATGGGAGATTCTCATGCGGCGCTCTTTGGACAGGGCTGCTTTGAAAGCGGGATGACCAAAGCGACTTACGGCACCGGCTCCTCGGTCATGATGAATGTCGGGGACAAACCGGTCTTTTCGCCGCACGGCGTGGTATCGAGCATCGGCTGGGGCATGCAGGGGAAAGTCTGCTATGTCTTGGAAGGCAATATCAATTACACCGGCGCAGTCATTACCTGGCTGAAGGATCAGGCACAGCTGATCTCGTCCGCAAAGGAGACCGCGGCACTTGCAAAGGCCGCCAATCAGGAGGACAGGACCTATTTCGTGCCGGCCTTTACGGGGCTTGGCGCACCATATTGGAAAGATGATGCGACAGCGATCCTGACCGGTATGACGAGAACGACGGGAAAGAATGAGATCGTCAAGGCGGCGGTAGAATGTATCGCGTATCAGATCGCGGACATCGTTGAGATCATGGGCAAAGATTCCGGTCTGCCGCTTGCACAGCTTCGTGTGGACGGCGGTCCGACCGGCAATGACTATCTGATGCAGTTCCAGTCGGATCTGCTCAGAATCCCGGTGAGCGTTGCACCGATCGAAGAACTCTCCGGCATGGGTGCGGCTTATGCAGCCGGCATCGGATGCGGGCTCTACCGGAAGGAAGAGATCTTTGGAACGGAAGGACGCACCACGTATCTGCCGAAGGCGGATGCGCAGGTGATCCTGGAAAAGAAAGCCGGCTGGAGCAAGGCTGTGGCACAGGTCATGGGCGCATAGCACAGCGGAAATGGCGCGCAGGCGGCGGGTGCATAGCACAGCGGCAATGGCGCGTAAGAGAACGACACAGCAGAGGGGCATCGATTTCAGGGATGCCCCTTTTTTATATGCCGCCCGCAGTGGGCATTGCGGAGCCGCAATACTTGATTTCTCGGGGACATATTGATACGATGTTTAGCGAACCGGGTTTTCCTGTAGGGGGCATCGACATGGAAGAACAACGACGGGATTTTAGTATTCGCCAGCAGATCTTTGCGGCGATGGTACTGGTATCGGTACTGTCGGTCACGATCCTGGGGAGTATTTTGTATTATAATTCCAGAAAAACCATTGAACATGAATATCAGACGGCGCATGAGAACAGTCTGCAGGTGGCCAGCAACATCATTGAGATCAGTTTAAACAACATGATCTCCAAGGCACGCTCCTTCCTGACGGACCGGGAATTTAAGGGGCTGCTTGCCAATGAAAAGCGTGGCAGCACGGAGTTTTTATATGTGGTCAATCAGCAGCTGACGGAAGTGCTCAACAGTTATATCTCGGGAGAGAATGCGCTGCGTGATATCTGTGTGGTCAACATGGAAGGCAATATCTGCTTTGCCAGCCAGAATGATAAGAACCGTGCCAAGATCGCGTCCTACTACACGACGGGAGATCTGCCGGAGCAGGATTTTATCGCGGCTGCCAGAGAAGAACAGGGAAAAGAAATCTTTTACGGCTATAATGTCCTGTTCGAAGATGCGGAAGGGTATGAATCCTTTTCGCTGGTCAAGGAACTGATCGATCCGGATACGATGGAACCGATGGGATACCTGATCATGAACATCAAAAAGCGCATCCTGGATGATGCGTTCGGTACCAAGAGTGAAGGTTACAGTACGAACCGGTATCTGATCCTGGATCGGCAGGATGTGGGAAATCGCAGACAGAAGCCGGTCTATATCTCGAATATCGGCAGTGAACTGGAAGAGCGGGTGATCCTGGAGGATTACTTCCGGGAGACGTCATCCGGTGACTATATTTATACGACGTACACCAATGCGGTCAGCGGCTGGGAGATGGTGAATGTCATCGCACGTGAAGAACTGGCGGAAAAAAGCACCTACATCGGACTGCTCAGCGTGCTGGTCAGTTTGATCCTGGTCGCCGCAAGCAGCTACGTGTCATCTCTCATTGCCACGAGGATCACGCGGCCTCTGAATGTTTTGGAAGATAATATCAAAGCGGTTGCCGAAGGCAATTACAAGATCGAAGCGGATTTTGATGACAGCGAGATCGGCAGGATCGGCAATCAGTTTAAAAACATGGTCAACAATAACTTAGAGCTCGAGAACCGGTTATTGAATTCCAAGATCAGTGAGCGGGAAGCGCAGCTGTTGCTTTTGCAGTCCCAGATCAACCCGCATTTCTTATACAATACACTGGATGCACTGTATTTTATGGCGGTCATCCACAACGATGATGAGATCGCGGAACTGGTGCAGGCACTTTCGGATACCTTTAAATTAAGCCTCAACCAGGGGGATAAGATGATCCGTGTCTGCGACGAGATCCATCATATTCAGGCTTATATGAAGATCCAGCAATTCCGTTATCGTGACCGTTTTACGCTGGAGCTGAATATTGATCCGAAGATCGAGCAGCAGCAGATGCTCGCGTTGCTTCTGCAGCCGCTGGTGGAAAATTCCGTCTATCACGGTCTGGAGTCGAGAGCGGGCGAAGGTAAGATCATTGTGAGCGGGTATCAGGAAGGCGACGGTATGACGTTTTCCGTGGAAGATAACGGAATCGGTATGGAGGATATCACGGTCATCAACCGGGGATACGGGGTGCGCAATATCAGGGAGCGTATCCGGTTATTCTATGGGGAGCAGTATGATCTGCAGTGCACGAGCATACCGGGCAAGGGTACCAAGATGGTCATCCATATACCGATGAGGGAAGGGGAACTGTCATGAGACGATTGGTAATTGTAGATGATGAATATATCGTGGTGGAAGGCATCAAGGCGATCATCCAGCGAACGGGAATGGACATCAAGGTCGTCGGCTCTGCGGGAAACGGCCGAGAGGCGCTTGAGACGATCCGCGAGATGCAACCGGATCTGGTCATCACGGATATCCGGATCCCTTATCTGGACGGACTTTCCCTGATCGAAGAGTGCAGAGAATTTTTGCCGGAGACGGATTATATCGTCATCAGCGGTTATACGGAATTTGAATATGCCAGAAGAGCGCTCCTTCTCGGGGTCAAAGCCTATATCGATAAGCCGGTGACCATCGAGAAATTAAAAGATGTCATCGACCGGATCGGGACAGAGCCACCGAAGGAAAGCGGTGGTCTGCAGGATACGCTTTCGATGCAGCAGAGCCCGTTTGTGCCGCAGCATAAAGAAGA
>JAILPR010000151.1 GCA_024699355.1 Lachnospiraceae bacterium | reverse complement strand
CTGGAAGCTTATGAAGCCAGAATATGGAGGAGAGAACTTAGATGAATTTAAATACAGCGGTTTTGACAGATGAAGTATGTGTATACTGGGATCTTCCGGAGGATGCGGATCAGCAGGATCGGTACGTGATCATGTGTGACGGTGATGTGATCGGGGAGACGACAAAAACACACTATACGGTGGGAAATCTGGCACCGGAGACGACCGTAACGATTTATGTGCAGCGTCTTAGCGGCGAGCAGTTGAAGGAAGAGGGATGCATCGAGGTAACGACCGCTGCGGTAAAGCGCAGGATCGATGTCACCAAGGCACCGTACGGCGCAGTCGGAGATGGTAAGACCATGAACCGCAAGGCGCTGCAGATGGCACTGGATGCGTGCGGGCCGGATGAGGAAGTGTATTTCCCTGCCGGGGTTTATCTGACCGGCGGCTTATTTGTACACAGCAATACGCAGATTTATCTGGAAGAGGGTGCGCTGCTGCAGGGAAGTGAAGATCCGAAGGATTATCTGCCCAAGATCCACAGCCGATTTGAGGGTGTGGAGCGGGAATGCTATCAGAGTCTGCTGACGCTCGGAGAGGTCGATCACGAAGGGGATTACAACTGTGTAAATGTCCTGATCTACGGTCATGGCAAGATCCTTGGCGGCGGGAAGTCGCTGATGGAAGGCACGATCGATCTGGAAAAAGAGCTGCTGAAAGCGGAACTTTCGGCGCTTGGCGATAAGATGCAGGAGTATGAAAAGGCAGAGACCATTCCGGGCAGAGCGCGAGGCAGACTGATCCAGATGGGCAATTGTCAAAATGTGCGACTGACCGGCCTGGAGATGGGCAAGGGTGCCAGCTGGAACATTCATATGATCTACTCGGACCGGATCCTGACAGACCACTGCAAGATCGTTTCGAGAGATATCTGGAACGGAGATGGCTGGGATCCGGACTCGTCCACCAATTGTACGATCTTCGCAACGGAGTTTTATACCGGCGATGATTCGGTAGCGGTCAAATCCGGTAAGAACCCGGAAGGAAATGTCATCAACCGTCCGACAGAGCATATCAGGATCTTTGATTGTCTCTGCAGCTTTGGTCACGGTTTGGCCATCGGCAGTGAGATGAGCGGCGGCATCAGTGATGTACGGATCTGGGACTGCGATATCGAGCATTCCGCTTACGGCGTGCAGATCAAAGGAACCCCGAAGAGAGGTGCGTATGTCAGAGATGTACATGTCAGCAACTGCATTTTGCCGAGGATCTTATTTGTCTCCGTGCCGTATAACGATGACGGAGAAGGTTCGAAGGTACCACCGGTATTTGCAAACTGCAGCTATCGCAATATTGTACTGACCAGCATGTTCCTGCAGGAACAGGAGGATGTGATGGTACCCTGCAACCCGATCGAATTGCGTGGATTTGAGGGAGAAGACTATTATATTGACAATGTTTCATTATCGGACATTACGATCAAACAGCCGGTGGTCCCGGCAGACGGAAAATTAACGGAGATGTGGTTCGATGACGGCATCACAGGCGGCTATGGCGCAATTTTATTTAAACGCTCCAAACATATCCGTTTGGACCGGATCTTCATCGAATAAAAAGTAACATGAAACAGCAAGATCGAAGAATCATTGAGGGAACCATCTGGAAAGAAATCCTGCGGTATTTCTTTCCCATTCTGTTAGGGTCGTTCTTTCAGCAATTTTACAACACGGTGGATACGATCATCGTGGGACAGTTTGCCGGAAAGGAAGCATTGTCTGCCATCGGCGGCTCTTCAGCGCAGATCATCAACTTTGTCGTCGGGTTTTTCAGCGGGCTATCGCTGGGGGTGACCGTCATTATCTCACAGTATTACGGCGCCAAAGATGAAGAACGGATGGACAGAGCCCTGCATACGTCGTATGTATTTGCCGCGATCTTTGGTATCGCGGTAGGAATTTTGTGCGTGATCTTTTGTCCGCTGATGCTCCGCATGCTCAATACCCCGACGGAGATCATGGCGGATTCCACAGCATATCTGCGGATTTACTTTGCGGGACTGGTCGTGGTGCTGATCTATAACATCGGCGCCGGGATCCTGCGTGCCATCGGAGATTCCAAGCG
>JAILPR010000266.1 GCA_024699355.1 Lachnospiraceae bacterium | reverse complement strand
CGCTCTGATTCTTTTCTATCAGAATGGTCTCAATCTCCGGTACCTCCGCTGCTCTCCATAATCCGAGTGTTCCGTAATTGACATGTGGCTCGCCTTCCGCCAGCTTCAGGTTTTCGGTCAGTGCAAAACCAAGGCCCATGACAACACCGCCTTCGATCTGTCCTTCGACATTGGTCGGATTGACAGCTTTGCCCACATCATGTGCCGCAATAACTTTTTGCACTTTGCCGCTGTCATCCAGTAGTACGACCTGCGTCGCATAGCCATAAGCCAAATGACTTACCGGATTGGGCTTATCTGCTCCCATCGGGTCTGTCACACCGACAAACTCCTCATAAAATTCAGCGCCTTCCAGTTCTGACAGCGTATGACGTTCCAGTGCTTCTTTGAGTTTTAAGGAAACCCGTCTGGTGGTCTCACCTGTGATCAACGTCTGACGTGACGCGGTAGATGTCCCGGAATCCGGCGTAGTCGCCGTATCCGGCAGGATCACCTCCACAAGGTTTGCCGGAAGTCCTGTTGCCTCACAACAGATCGCGCGCATTGTTCCGGCAATCCCCTGCCCCATACATGCCGCGCTGGTCCGCAGGGAAACTTTTCCGTCCCGAATCACCAGGCGGACTCTTCCGGTATCCGGCACCCCGACACCAACACCTGCATTTTTGATCGCACAGGCAATTCCGGCATGATCAGCATGCTGATAATAGAAATCTCTGACTGCATCCAAGGTTTCTACAATACCGGTAGAGGCATCTGCGATCTGACCGTTTGGAAGCACATCGCCGGGTCTTAATGCATTTCTGTAGCGCATCTCAAACGGGTCGATGCCGACCATCTCCGCCAGCTGATTGATGTTACATTCGGTGGCAAACATGGTCTGAACAACACCAAAGCCTCTGAACGCACCCGCAGGGATATTGTTCGTATATACTGAAGTACCGATGATGTCGATATCCTGATAATTATATGGTCCCGCTGCATGTGTACAGGCACGCTGTAAGACCGGTCCGCCAAGCGATGCATACGCTCCCGTATCTGCGATCACGCGACACTTCATCGCCGTCAGATGTCCCTCCTGATCGCAAGCCGTGGTCATGGTGACCTTCATCGGATGACGTTTGGGATGATATCGCAGGCTCTCCTCTCTGGTAAAGGTCACTTTTACAGGGACTTTTGCCAGATAGGCAAGTAATGCTGCATGATGTTGCACACTCATATCTTCTTTTCCGCCAAATCCGCCACCGACATATGTACTTCTGATTCGCAAATGATCGGGATCTATGCCCAGGAGTCGCCCGATCTCCCGATATTCATCATAGATCGACTGCCCTGCGGTATAGACCAAAAGATCCTCTCCATCCGGAATTGCCAAAGCACTCTCCGGCTCTAAAAATCCATGCTCCTGAGCCGGGGTAAAGTACGTATTGGTCACGCTGTAAGCAGACTCTTTGATCCGCTTGTCCGCATCACCTCGCTGTACTTTTTCCACCCGATACACATTGCCGGTTTCATGCACCTGATAATCTGTCAGTGCCATTGCCTCTTCCGGGTCAAATACAGGCCTGCGCTCTTCATAGTCTACTTCGATCAGATCCTTGATCTCTTCTACCGCTTTGCGTGTTTTTGCCGCCACGAGTGCGATCGCATCACCGTAATATCGGGTTTCCTCGCCCACCGCGATCAATGCCGGCCAGTCAAGTGACAAATGGCCGATGACTCTCTCTCCCGGAACATCTTCCGCCAATACGATTTTGACGCAGTCCGGATGTGCAAGTGCTTTCTCGATCCGGATCGCTTTGACCAGTGCTCTCGGATATTTGGCCCGCAGCGCACTGCCGTAAACCATCCCCGGTGCCTTCATATCATCCGCAAATTTTCCGGATCCATCGATCTTGGCTTTGGCATCCGGACGGATTGCCCGCTCTCCGACATATCCTTTCGGCTCTTTGCACACAGGAGTCTCTTCACCACGAAAACATGCTGCCGCAAGCAGGATCGCTTTCACGATTTTTACATAGCCCGTGCATCTGCAGATATTTCCCTGAATGGCTTTCCGAATATCCGCCTCTGTAGGGTGCAGGTTATGATCCAGTAAACTCTTGGCACTGATGATCATTCCCGGAATGCAAAATCCGCACTGCACAGCTCCTGCCGTTGCAAATGCATAGTCATAAACCTGTTTTTCATTCTCCGTTAGACCCTCTAAGGTCATGATTTCTTTTCCATCCGCTTTTTCGGTGGTTAAAAGGCAGGCCCGGGTTTTCTTTCCGTCCAGCAGGATCGTGCAGGCACCGCATACGCCTTCCCCACAACCGTTTTTGACGGAGGTAAGATCCAGATCCTCCCTTAAATAGTCGATCAGTTTTTTATTTTCTTCTGTCTCACAGACACTTCCGTTTACTTGGAATTTAAACATAATACCTTCCCTGCTCTATTCTGATTTACGGTTCCTTTCTCCAGTTCTAACACGCCATTGACGAAAACGTACCTGATCCCTGCCGGATATTGTTCCGGTTTGGTAAACGTCCCGCGATCTTCTACCGTGTCCGGATCAAAGATGCAAAGATCCGCATAGTAGCCTTCTTTGATATAACCCCGATGATGAATATGCAGGGCATCTGCTGCTTTGCCGGACAGTTTGCGTACCGCTTCCTCCAACGTAAGTGCCTTTTCTTCACGGACATACTTTCCCAGCACTCTCGGGAAAGAGCCATATACTCTCGGATGCGGTTTCCCAGACAATAAGCCGTCTGTGCATAAATTCATTTCCGGTCGTTTCATGATCCGGATCACATGCTCTTCCGTTCCGTAAAAATCAACCATGCCCACGGCATTCTTTTCTTCCGCCAGCAGGTCGAAGGTCGCATCCAGCGCGTCCTTTCCTCTCTTTTCCCCAAGTTCTTCCAGACTCAGTCCCACAACGTCCTGATTCTTCTGAGAGGCAACACTGGTAATAAAAATCCCTTCTGTTCCGGCAAATTGGATAAAGTTATCCCATCCATCGATACCCTTGATCATATCCTGCTTCATTTGTTCCCGAAGCACCGGATCCTTCAGTCTCTCTACCAGCTTATCCGTTCCACCGTCATGTACCCATGGCGGCAAAATGACACCGAGCATCGTACTGCCTGCAACATAAGGATACTGGTCAAATGAAACCGTCAGTCCTTTCTCTGCAGCTTCATCCAGTTTTTGCAGCATCGCCGGGAGTTTCTCCCAATTTTGCTTTCCGCAAACTTTGAAATGCGAAAAATGGATCGCAACGTTCGACTCTGCACCGATGCGAATGATCTCATCCATCGACGGAATAATGTCATCCGCTTCGCTTCGCTGATGCACCACAAATACACCGCCAAATTCGGCAACTACCTTGCACATCTCGATCAGCTCTTCTGTCTGCCCATACGCACATGGCATATAGATGAGTCCGGAAGATAAGCCAATGCAGCCGGCCTCCATTTCCCGTCTGGTGATCTCGCACATTTTTTGAATGTCTTCTTTGGTTGCTACACGATTATCAAGTCCCATTGCCTCCATCCGCACATTTCCGTGCGGTAAAAGATAAGATTCATTCCGTGCAGGCTGTGCATCCCGGATCAGTTGTAAATAACCGGCTGTATCCCGATATGTCCAATCCAGCTGATCATCCGTCCCGTCGAGTCCCGCAAGGTTCTTCTTCCACGGCTCGATATATTGGAACGGCAATGGTGCCATGGAGATCCCGTCCTGTCCCAATACCTCTGTCGTGATCCCCTGATGAAGCTTGGGTAACAGTTCCGGTGCAGACAACACCTTTAAGTCACTGTGGCTATGAGTATCGATAAACCCCGGGGCAAGGACCATCCCCTGCGCATCAATGATCCGGTCTGCGTCCCGCTCCGCTTCCTGTTCCATAGTGTTCCGTACCCGGATGATCTTGTCATCTTCGATCAGCACGGCGCCGGCATAGCCCTTTTCTCCGGTACCGTCTATAATTAATGCATTTTTAATATAAGTCTTCATAAGCGCCTCTATTTCATCAGTGCCCGGATGATTCCGTAGTAGCAATCGGTTACCTGATACAAAGCATCCACCTCACAATACTCATCGATCACATGCGCCAGACTCTCTACCGACGGTCCCATTCCCAGCGTCCTGATCCCGGCTTCTCCCGCATAGTGACTGCCATTGGTGCAGAAATTGTACTGTGTGATCTTTGGCGTAAATCCCATCGTCTGCAATTCTGTCAGAACATCCTGTATAAATGGTTCCTCCGGATCATAAAGCCAGCCCGGAAAGAACCGCTCACCGGTAATGGTCTCACCGGTATAGCATTGCTCTTTGCCCACGGCAAAGGAAACCTTCGCTTTTACGGAAGGATCAGCTTTCATCAGCTCATCCAGCACCTGTTGCAATGGAGCGAGCACGGACTCCTTGGTCTCTCCCACCAGAAGTCTCCTGTCATAGGTCGCAACACAATACTCCGGAACAACAGATGCACCCGGATACGGACTGGATTTGATATCCGTCAGTTCCAAAATACCTTTGCCCAGCACCGGATGCTCTGTCGGCGTGATCG
>JAILPR010000133.1 GCA_024699355.1 Lachnospiraceae bacterium | reverse complement strand
CCGGTCACCAGGATATCATACATGGCCGACTGATAGGTCACGCCCGCCATCGTCACCGGATAGGACTTCATCGTGCGGATGAGCCACCCTCTCTGGTCTCTCCAGACATCGGGTTCTACCGCCTGCAAATGATCCGTCAGCTTCTGGTGAAACAGTCCAAAGTGATAATTTAAACCAACGCCGTCACCGTTTAAATTCAGCGTTGCGATGGAATCCAAAAAACATGCCGCAAGACGGCCCAGTCCACCGTTGCCAAGGCTCGGCTCTTTTTCAAACTCTTCGATATCGGTCAGATCTTTGCCGTTTTCCGCCAGATAGGTGCGTACCTCATCATAGATTCCCAGATTGATCAGATTGTTGGATAACAGCTTTCCGATCAAAAATTCCGCGGAAATATAGTACAGCTTTTTCTTTCCGTCTTTCGATACCTTCTTCTGTGCTTCCTCCTGCGTCAGGCGCAACAGTGCGTGATACACCTCTTCCGTCGTTGCCTGTGCAATGAGTGTGGTCATGATCTCATTCAGCTTCTGCCGGACATTCATCGTATTACCTCCTCTTAAGATCCACATACGTATGGACGCTTTCGTTGATTGTAATATTAATATAAATGCAGAATCACCACGAATTCTTGCATAATAGTCGCATAAACTGATACAATACTAGCATGAATCTTTCCGTCTATCAGGGTTATGAAGAAAAAAAACAGCATACCACGCAGGACTTTGCCTACAATACGTATCTGTGCTCTCTCCCGCTTGATTTTCAGAATGTGCCGCTGCACTGGCACGCCGACATCGAACTGATCGTGGTCAAGAAAGGCCGCGGGATCATCCGCGTCGACCTGCAGACCCATCATGTCCGCGCAGGGGATATCATCCTCCTGCTGCCGGGCCATCTCCACGAGATCCTGCAGGAGGACTCCTATTCCATGGAATACGAAAATATCCTCTTTGAAGAATCGCTCCTGCTCCCGATCGGTGGCGATCAGGCAACCGCCACGCGCCTCAAGCCGCTCTTTCGCGGTGATCTCTTACCGGAGACGGTTCTGTTTCGTGAAGGTCTCCCGTATTATGATGATCTCTGGTCGCTGATCAGTGACATTGATCAGCACTGCGACCTGCGGCCGATCGGCTGGCAACTGATCGTCAAAAGCAACCTGCTGCGCATCTTTTTTATCCTGCTGCAGCATACGGATCACACCCGGCCTACCGCCCATGCCGCACGGTCTCTGGAAAAATTAAAGGTCCTGACGACCTATGTCGAAGCACACATTTCCGAAGAGATCACGGTAGAGATGATGGCGGATCTGACCCACTACAGCAAAGCGCACTTTATGCGCTTCTTTCATCAACAGACCGGCTCCCGCTTCACCGAATGGTTAAACGACTACCGTCTCTCGATGGCCGCCCGCGCGCTGACCTCGACCGATGATCACATCATCGAGATCGCGCAGCAGAACGGATTTTATAATTTGTCTTACTTTAATCGTTTGTTCAAAGAAAAATATCAGATGACGCCGCGGCAGTTCCGTCGCGAAAACAAGGCCTGACGCCGCTGCAGCACTTGCGGCGCAGCTGCCCGGCACCGCCATTTTACTTCCGGCACGGCTGCCTTGCGCCGCTACTTTATTTCCAGCACGACCGCCTGATAGCCGGCAAGCGCGATGGCTCCGTCCCGGATCTGCGCTTCCTTCGCATTGGTCAGTACCACCACGGCTTCTCCGGCCGGGAGCTGTACGCTGCGCGCCTCTTTTTGGAAGTTTGCGATGATCAGCATCCGGTGCTGCTCCCCGATTCGTTCGTACGCCATCAGATTGTGCTCTTCTTCATTATACGGCACAAGCGTTCCGTAGACGAGCGCATCTTTATATTCCGCGCTCTTTCGCAGTGCGATCAGACGACGGTAATACTGATAGAGCGAATCCGGATCCTGTTTCTGTGCCTCTAAATTGATCCGATGATAATTGGGATTGACCCGAAGCCAGGGCGTCCCTGTTGTAAAGCCGGCCTGCGCGCTTCCATTCCACTGGTACGGCGTTCTGGCGTTATCCCGGCCATACTTTTCGATCAAATGCAGCGCCTCTTCTTTGGTGCATCCCGCATCCAGCGCGACCTGATAGGCATCGTGCGAGCTGATGTCATCCACTTCGCCGATGTCGCTGACCGGCAGATTTTCCATGCCGATCTCCTGTCCCTGATAAATCCAGGGCAAACCGCGCAGCAGGAAATACACCGTCGCCAGCATCTTTTTGGACGTCAGCGACAGATCGCCCTCCGGAATGTAGTGGCACACGCCTCTGGGCTCATCGTGATTTTCGATGATATTACTGATAAACCCGACCTCTGCGATTTTTTTCTGCGTTTTAAATACACACGCCTTGTAATCATCCGGCGTGATATCCACATTTTCATGCCAGCCCATCGGGCTCTGTCCGAAGATGGTCTCTTCAAAATCATACATCGAAGAAAAATATCCCTGATCGCCGATAAAGTCCGGCAGCTCCTCCGGCTTCTCATTGAACACTTCGCCTACCGTAAAGGCATTATGCGGCAAAAAGGTGCGATCCCGCAGCTCGCCCAAAAACAGGCCGACCCCGTGAGCCTCTTCCAGCTGCCGATGGATCGAGCAGAGGCCGTCATCACGATCTGCCGGGTAATCCTTGAACGGCAGCGCCTTTTTGATATTGATGATCGCATCCAGGCGGAAGCCGTCCAGTCCCTGATCGAGCCACCAGTTGACCATATTGTAGACTTCTTCCCGGAGCTTTGGATTTTCCCAGTTCAGATCCGGCTGTTTCTTATGAAAAACATGCAGATAGTACTTATCCTCATGTCCCGGAAGCTTCTCCCAGACCGGCCCGCCGAAGTACGAGCGCCAGTTGCAGGGCAGCTTTTCCCCGGGCTTTACCGTCTCAATATAAAAGTACTTCCCGTACTGTCCGTCCGGATCCTCACAGGCTTTGCGAAACCACTCATGCTCATCCGAGCAGTGATTGACCACCAGGTCCATCAGGATATACATGCCACGTGCATGCGCCTCATCCAGGAGGTGTTTCATATCCTCCATCGTACCAAAGCGCGGATCGATGTTTCGATAATCCGCGATATCATATCCCTCATCCGCAAGCGGCGAGACATAGATCGGTGATAACCAGATGATATCAACGCCCAGTTCTTTTAACTCATCCAGTTTTCCGATGATCCCGGGCAGATCGCCGATCCCGTCCCCGTTGCTGTCATAAAAGCTCTTCGGATAAATCTGATATGCTGTTTTTTCATGCCACCATTTCTTTTGCATTGTTTCTCTTCCTTTATCTTGTTCTTCCGACGATTTTACGCTCGTCCGTTTATCCTTCCTGTAATACTGCGATCGCCTCATACGGTTGCAGCATACCTTCCCGATGGGTGTCATAGTTGGAGATCAGCTCTTTCCCCGTCCCCTCTGCAAACACGTCGCACGGCTGCATCTGATCCGTCCAGTTGCAGGCTACCGTCAGGATGCTGCCGCCTAAATGTCTGCGATAAGCATAGACATTGGGATCTTCTTCCAATAACGGCTCAAAGGTGCCGTAGACGATGATCGGCAGTTCATGACGCAGCCGGATCAGCTTCTGATAATAATAAAAGACCGAATCAGGATCCGCGAGCGCCGCCCTGGTGTTGATCTCCTTGTAATTCGGGTTCACCGGGATCCACGGCGTTCCGCTCGTAAAGCCTGCCTGTGGGCCATCATCCCATTGCATCGGTGTCCGTGCATTGTCTCTGGCCACCGCATCAAAGCACTTTAACATTTCCTGTGCACTGATCATCTGATGTTCGGTTACATACTGGCGGTATGCATTGATCTCCTCTAAGTCTCTGCAATCGTTGATACTGGTAAAGTGCATGTTGGTCATGCCGATCTCTTCGCCCTGATAAATGTATGGCGTCCCCTTCATCATATGCAGCATTGTCGCCAGCATCTTTGCCGAGCGCACACGCCACTTCGGATCATCGCACCCGAAATGCGATACGGCACGCGGCTGATCGTGATTGTCCAGATACAGACTTCCCCATGCTTTGCCCTCCAGCTCCAGCTGCCACTTGTTCATAATGGCACGGAACTTTGAAAGTTGCGGATGTTCATAGCCCCACTTACCGATGATCGTCCTGCCGCAGGCTTCCATGCCGACATGCTCGAAATGAAATACCATATTCAGCTCACTTCCCTGCGCATTGGCATACTTCTTTGCCTCATCGATTGTCACGCCGGCCGCTTCTCCTACGGTCATGATATCGAATTTGGAAAGCACTCTGCGATTCATTTCCTGTAGATATTCATGGACATGCGGTCCGTTGCAGACATAAGGATTTAAGTCTCCGTAGATGCCGTCCGTCACTTCGCCGTCCGGGAAGCGCGGATCTTTGCTGATCATACTGATGACATCCATCCGGAAACCGTCGATTCCCCGCTCGCACCACCAGGTCATCATGTCAAAGACCTCATCGCGCACCTTGGGATTCTCCCAGTTCAGATCCGGCTGCTTCTTGGAAAAACAGTGTAAATAGTACATTCCCGTCGTCTCATCCAGTTGCCAGGCGGAGCCGGAAAAGCAGGACTGCCAGTTATTCGGTGCCTTGCCGTCTTTGCCGTCCTTCCAGATATAGTAATCCCGGTACGGATTGTCTTTGCTCTTTTTACTTTCGATAAACCACGCATGTTCATCGGAGGTGTGATTGACCACCAGATCCATTACGATCCTGATCCCCAGTTCATGTGCTTTGGCCAGCATCCGGTCAAAGTCTTCCAGGGTTCCGAATTCCGTCATGATCGCACGATAATCCGAGATATCATATCCGTTGTCATCGTTCGGTGACTGATACACCGGAGATAACCAGATCACATCGATCCCCAGCGTATGTAAATAGGGCAAATGTGCTTCGATCCCTCTTAGGTCTCCGATCCCGTCTCCGTTACTGTCCGCAAAGCTGCGCGGATAAATCTGATAGATTACCGCTTCCTTCCACCATGCTCTTTGTTCTGCCATGTCGTTTCCTCCCATACTGATCTGTTGGTACCCTTCTTCTGATATTCCGCAGTTGTTTTGCTGCGTATTTCTGTTTTTGAATATTTTGTACAAATAAATTTGTCTTCTGTTAGACGTTTTGACTATTTTTTATAAAACGTGTTGCATTTTTCTGTGGATGTCTTATGATGATTATGAACTTAAGCGCAAAAGTTTGCAACACCTTTTGCGACAAAGTAATCAATTGTTGTAAGGAGGCAATCTATGAAAAAGAAACTATTGGGAACATTGTTGGCAGCTACTTTGGTAACAAGTCTGGTTGCTTGCGGATCCGCCGAAACCACTACCGGTGCTGATACATCCGCTGACACCACTGCTGCCGAGTCGCAGGCACCTGCAGCAGATGCAGATACATCCGCTGACTCTGCCGCATCCGGACAGAGCATTCGTCTGGTCAACGGTAAGATCGAAGTCGATGAAATGTTAAAAGAAGCCGCTGCAAAATATCAGGAAGAGACCGGTGTGGAAGTCATCATCGAATCCATGGGCGGCGGTATCGATATCCAGGGTACCCTGAAAGGATACTATCAGGCAGACAATATGCCGGATATCTTTGTCAACGGCGGTGATACCGATTTTGCAAACTGGACAGGCCAGCTCGTAGATATGAGCGATCAGCCGTGGGTAAGTGATACCGATGCAGCTTACAAAGATGCAGACGGTAAAGTCATTGGTTTCCCATATACCACAGAAGCGATCGGTCTGGCATACAATGCTGACATCTTAGAGAAGGCCGGCATCGATCCGGCAGGTCTGACCAGCCCGGCTGCAATGCAGGAAGCATTTGAAACCCTCGATTCCAAGAAGGATGAGCTTGGTCTGACCGCAGTCATCGGTTACTGCGCAGAAGCAACCAACCTCTACTGGTCCAGCGGTAACCACCTCTTCGGCATCTACGAAGACGGCGGTCTTTCCAGAGATGACACAACCTATTTCGATCTGCTCTCCGACGGTGGTCAGATCGATACCGAAAGATTCCTGGAATATGCAAAGATGATCCAGCTGTTCAATCAGTATTCCGATCCGGCACTGCTGGTATCCGGTACCTATGATCAGCAGATCCTCGGTTTTGCATCCGGTCAGTACGCATTCGTTACACAGGGTTCCTGGATCGGTGCGACCATGACCAGTGATGATGCTGAGCAGTATGCAGCAGCAGGCAACTTCAAAGTTGGTATGGCTCCGTATGCATTCTTAGACGGCATCGACACCATCATGACCAACTCTCCGTCCTGGTGGGCAGTATATGACAACGACAACAAGGATGCATCGTTAGCATTCCTCAACTGGCTGGCAGGTGATGAAGGTCAGAAGATCCTGGTTAAGAAAGCCGGCTTCATCAGCCCGTTTAAGTCCTGCTCGTTCGTAGCGGATGATCCGTTCGCTGAGACCATCACCGAATACACCGCTGCAGGCAAGACTTCCGCTTGGCACTGGCTTGGCAACAAAGAAGGTCTGGCACAGAACGCTCTCGGCGTTGTATATCAGGATTATGCATCCGGTGCGATCGCAGATCCGCAGTCCTTTACCGATATCGTTGCACAGGTTTGTGCTCAGTATTACGGACAGTAATCTGTTGTTCCATCGCGACTGCGATAGACTCACATAAACAATGCAGACTGACAAATGGCACATTTATGCATCTGTGTCATTTGTCGGTCTGAAATCATTTTAGATCGGAGGGCTTCCAATTGAACGGCCTAGGAAAAAAAGTTCTTTCACCCATACTGCTCATTGCCGGCATCCTGATGATGATCATCGCGCTGGTTCTGGATTTTAGCGGTGCGGAAACTACGCTGCGCGGTCCGATGCTCATCATCGGTGCGGTACTGTTTTTCGTCGGACTCTATTTATTCCCGACGCTCCGCTATCACCGTGCGATCGTCTACTTTATCTTTCTGTTTCCGCTGCTCTTTACCTTTGCGGTCACAGTGATCATCCCGCTGATCCTCGGTATCGGTTATTCCTTCACGGACTGGACCGGGATCCGCTATACACAGGTTGTCGGTTTTGCCAACTATACCGCCATGTTCAAAGATCCCGCATTCATCTGGTCGGTGCTGATCACCTTCCTGTTTGTGGCGCTGAACATGATTCTGGTGAATCTGGTCGGATTTTTGCTCGCACTGCTGTGCACATCCGGACTTCGCGGTGGCGGGTTCTTCAGAGCTTCCTATTTCCTGCCGAACTTAATTGGCGGTATCGTTCTTGGCTATATCTGGCAGTTCGTCTTCAGCAATGTACTGATCGGTCTGACAGGCAATATTTCCATGATCTCGCAGACGAAATCGGCACTCTTTGCCATCATCGTCGTATATATCTGGCAGTACGCCGGCTATATCATGCTGATCTACATCACCGGTCTGACACAGATCCCCGGAGATGTTCTCGAAGCTGCGAAAATTGACGGTGCATCCCCCGTGCAGACGCTGTTTCAGGTAAAGATCCCGATGATCGCATCCACGATCACCATCTGTACGTTCCTGACACTGACTTCTGCCTTCAAACAGTTTGATGTCAACATGGCACTCACCAACGGTACCGGTTCTGTCCCGAATTTCCTCGGCAATTACCTCTCCAACGGTACGCAGATGCTGGCATTGAACATTTACAACACGGCAATTTCCAAGAACAACTACGCCTTAGGTCAGGCCAAAGCCGTATTGTTCTTTATCATCCTGGCGATCGTATCGCTGATCCAGGTTCGTATGTCTAACAAAAAGGAGGTGGAACTGTAATGGGTGAAGGAAGACAAGTCGGAAAAGGCGTCCGCATCCGCGGCGCGATCTGTACCGTCATCGGCATCGTCATTGCCATTTATGTTCTGTTTCCGTTTTATCTGGTTGTCTTAAATGCCTTTAAGGCGCAGACCAGTATTGTGGAAAGTCCGGTCAGTTTAGCCGGTGCGAAGTTTACGCAGTTGTTGACCAACTTAAGTTCCGTAGTCAACAACTCCAACTTTAACTTTTGGTATGCCTTTGCAACCTCTGCGGTCGTGACGATCGTATCGCTGGTGCTGCTGGCGCTGCTCGGTTCCATGGCAGCCTGGGTCATCAGCCGTAATCATAAGACCAAATGGGCGACTGCCATCTATATGGTATTTATCGCTTCCATGATCATCCCGTTTCAGGTCGTTATGCTGCCGCTGATCTCTACGTTCCGTGATGTCGGAAAGTTCCTTGGGATCAGCATGCTGCAGTCCATCCCCGGCATCGTCTTTGCCTACTTAGGCTTCGGCGGTGCGATGACCGTCTTTATCTTAACCGGCTTCATCAAAGGCATCCCGTATGATCTGGAGGAAGCTGCCGCCATCGACGGTTGCTCGCCGGAAGGCACGTTCTTTCGCATTATCCTGCCGCTTCTGACACCGGTCATCACGACGGTAACGATCTTAAATGGCATGTGGATCTGGAATGACTACCTTTTACCGTCTCTGATGCTTGGTCAGAACGGAAAAGTAAAGACCTTACCGGTTGCGGTACAGGCCTTTGTCGGTTCCTATGTAAAGCAATGGGATCTGATCCTGACGGCAGCACTGCTTGCGATCCTCCCGATGATCATCCTCTTTTTGATCGCTCAAAAGCAGATCATGAAGGGCATGATCGAAGGTGCGGTCAAAGGATAACAGCCAGACAATTCGCTTTGAAAGAGCCTCTGCGTGAGGTCTTTCGTCTCCCAAAAAAGGCGGTCCGGGTTCACCGGATCGCCTTTTAGGTTTATGCTTGCTTTTGCTTGTGTAAAAATCGCAGATAAATGCCGGACATTGCAATACCGCAAATGATCCAGGTCACGGGATAGCATACGATCATCTGCTCCATCGTCCCGTGGGGTACCAGCACCAGGATCCAGAACATTCGCAGAGCACAGATGCAAAACAGATTAATAACGGTCGGTAGTACCGAAACATTCTGTGCACGCAGCGATCCGGAAAAGATCTCCAC
>JAILPR010000153.1 GCA_024699355.1 Lachnospiraceae bacterium | reverse complement strand
TTGCACTCTCAAGGAGCCTTGGGTCAATACTGGTATCCCGATTTGCCATTAGCTGATCTTCCTTTTGCACCAACCTGTATCTGCGTTTTTGATCTCCACAAAATTGCGATAGATCCCGCCGGCATTCATGAGCGTCTCATGATCGCCGCTTTCCACGATTTTACCATCTTTGATCACGAGAATGCAATCAGCGTCCCGGATGGTCTTTAATCTGTGCGCGATGATCATCAGCGTCTTTCCTTTGCACAATTCGCTGATCGCCTGCTGGATCGCCGCTTCATTGTCCGCATCAATGCTGGCGGTCGCTTCATCGAGAATGACGATCGGCGCATCCTTTAAGATACATCTGGCGATCGAGATCCGCTGCTTTTCCCCGCCGGAGAGCGATGCGCCGCCTTCTCCGACCATCGTGTCAAAACCATCCGGCAGCGACATGATAAAGTCATAGCACCGCGCTTTTCTGGCAGCCTCGATCACCTCTTCTCTCGTTGCTTCCGGCCGCCCCATGGCGATGTTGTGATAGATCGTATCCTTAAAGAGATAGACATTCTGGAACACCATACTGATCTGCGATAAGAGCGATGATAGTGCTACCTCCCTGACCGATTTGCCATTGATCAGGATCTCTCCTGCATCGATATCCCAGAATCTGGCCAGGAGATTGGCCAGCGTCGTCTTACCGCTTCCGGAAGGTCCGACCAATGCGATCGTCTCTCCCTCCATCACGCGGAAGGACACATCCGAGATCGTCTCCTTCGCATCATAGGCGAATCTGACATTGCGAAATTCCACCGTCGGAACGGATGCGCTGCTGGCCGGGATCTTCTGAACGCCGGGATCCGGCAGTTCTTCTTCCTTCATGACCGCCTCGATCCGGTCCAGGCACTGATCCATGATGGTCAGTTTTTCGGAATCCATATACACCACGCGCAGCGGAACAAAGATATCCAGGATAAAAAGCATCACCCCAAGGAAATAGGTCAGATTCAGGTTGCCGCTGACAAACAGGATACTGGCCGCGACGCCGATCGCTGCCGAACACACTTCAAACGCCGTATTGATCTTTACGCCCCACGGTACCTGACAACTCTCAAAATGCAGGCTCTCCGCACAGGATTTTTCAAAGTTTTCCTGCATCTCCTTCGATTTTTCCCCCAGCAGGTTGTAAGTCTTGGTGATGCCGATGCCTTCCACATAGTCAAGTACCGCTTTGGTCAAGTTCTCGCTCTGCTCCTGACGTGCCTTGGAGAGACTGATGCCGCTTCGGTATTTGCCCTCGCCGATCACGGCCATGAGGATCGAGCCGATCAGTGCGACGATCCCGATCACCGGGTTAAAAAACAACATAAAGATCGTAAAGATCGCGGCGGAGAAAAAGTAACTCATCGAATCCGCCAGGGTCATCATCGAATTTTCTTCGATAAAGACCATGTCGGTTGATAACACCGAGCTGATCTTGCCGATATTGCCGCCGGTAAAATAGCCCATCGGCAGTCGGCGTAAGTGCTCACCGAGCTTTATACGCAGATCCGCCATCAGCAAAAAGCCTGCTGCCGACTGCAACCGGTCGGAGATATGGATCGCAAGTGCCTGCAGCAGCACACAGGCTGCCAGGATGAGTCCATATCTGAGGAAATCTTTGCCTACAAGATTTTTTTGCAAAAAGCCGTCGACCATCAGCACCGCCAGTACGATCGCCGCATTCTGCAGAAGCGATTTCAGGAACGAAAAGATGAATGCGATCTTGATCCGGCCCTGATATTTTCCCGCAATATTGATGATTCTTTGAATTGAACGAATCACGCTGATACCTCCTTTACGTCCTGTTTCTTACCGGTCACCGGTGCACCCTGCTCCTTACCGGTCGCCGGTGCAGCCTGCTCCTTACTGGTCGCAGACCAGTTCTTTGTGCCCTCCGAGAGTTCCCAGAGATCTTTGTATTTGGAACAGCTGTCAAGCAATGTTTCGTGTGTCCCCACTGCACTGATCTTACCGTCCTGCATCACCACGATATTGTCCGCATTCTTGATGGAATAGAGGCGATGCGCAATGACGATCACCGTCTTATCCGCGATCAGTTCCGCGATCGCCTGATTCATTTTCTCTTCGTTCTCCGGATCCATGAATGCCGTTGCTTCATCCAGCACGATGATCGGCGCATTTTTCAGGATCGCTCTGGCCAGTGCGATCCTCTGGCGCTCTCCGCCGGAAAGCATCTTGCCGGAATCCCCCGCCATAGAGTCAATGCCATGCTCGAGTCTGTCTAAAAAGTCCATGCACTGCGCCTTTCTTGCAGCTTCCAGGACCTCTTCTCTGCTCGCCTCGGGTTTGCCCAGGCGGATATTTTCCAGCAGGCTCATTTGAAAGAGAAACTGCTCCTGTGCGACATAGGAGATCTGATCATTCAGGCTCTCCAGCGACATCTCCGTGATGTCCATTCCGCCGATTTTGATCACACCGTCGGAAACATCATAGAAATGTACCAGGAGCTTTGCCAGTGTGGACTTACCGCTTCCGGATTCACCCACCAGCGCCGTCACGGAATTCGCCGGGATCATCAGGTTCACATCATCTAAAACCTTCTGCCCTTCTTCATAGGCAAAGGAGACATGCTCAAATGCAATGCTCCGATCGCTTCCGCCAAATGGTTTGGTGCCCTGTTTGAGCGGTGGGGCGGACAGGATATTTTCCAGTGCGGTGATCTTATAGTTTAACTGCGGCAACACGCTCATATACGACATCGCCTTCATGATCGTCGGTCCGATCGCGAATGCCATGCACAGCACGAGCAAAAAGTTCGATAGCGTGGATACCCCCGTGTATACGAAATATCCGCCGATCGGGAGCGTAAAGAGCGCAACGCACGGCAGAAAACTTCCATACAGCGCCATCCACGGCCAGCACATTTTGTACCATGCCAGTGTAAAATCCCGATAGCTCAGCACATCGCCGGAGAATCTCCGATAGCTCTCGCCGTCGCGGCCAAAGATCTTCACGACCTCCATGCCGTTGATATACTCGACGATCGTGTCATTCATCTTTTGCGCGGACGCATAATAATCGCCCATTTTGCTTGTGCCGGCCATGTACATCGCCATCATCGAGAGGATCCCCAGCGGCAGCGATGCCAGACATAACAGCGCCAGTTTCCAATCGACAAAGAACATCGCGATCATCACGATCGTCGGTACGCAGACGTTGGAAAAGCCTTCCGGCAGCGCATGTGCAAGCAACAGCTCCATATTATCGATATCATCGATAAAAACCTTTTTGAGCGACCCGACGCCAAGTTCCTGGATCACCCCAAGCGGCAGGTTCTCCATCTTGCCCTGGAGCGACACCCTTAAATTTTTCAAGGTGTGATAGGCGCTGTCGTGGGACAGGATCAGTCCGTGAATATACAGCACCATATAGATCAGGCCGCAGCCCAGAAAAACCGCCAGCCAGATCAGATAATACGATAGATGATGCTCTCCCGTGATCGCTCCGTCGATCAATTGATACACCGCCATAAACTGCATTACATTAAAGAGCAGTCCTGCGACCAGGAAGCACATGGCACGGTACGTGTAACTCTTGTATTCTCCCGTGTACTCCAACACTTTTCGAAACATGTTCTTTCTTCCTTTCTTTTGATTGATAATTCAATTATCGATTTAGTCCAAAGTAAAGTGCCATGCTGCCATGGCACTTATGATTGCGCGGCGCGCCTCCGGCTGCCGCTTTCACAGCACGCCGCACTGAATGTTCGTCATGCGGCGCTAGTACGCCGAAAATGACACGATCGTCAGATAGAGTGAAATGCCGATCAGCGCGACATCCAAAATTCCCATCCGAACCTCACACATGCTGCTGCGCCCGGTTTTGGCACCCAGCCCGCGGCAGAGCGATGCCGCCGAAAGCTCATCCGCGATCACCACGGTATTGGACAAGAGCGGGACGATCGTGCATTCAAACAAAAGCCCCGGCCGCGTCAGCAGGTTTTTCAAATTCCAGTCAAAGCCCCGAAACCGCATCGCATTCCGGATATTGTCCCATTCCTCACCGATGGTCGGAAAGAACCGAAACATCACGGAAAACGGAATCGTGATCTCCTCCGGAAAATGCATTTTTTCAAACGCCGCCAAAAACTCCGAAACCTTTGTCGTCTTGATCATGAGTGCAAAGGCCATGAGCACCGGCAAAAACATCCGAAAGACCCGGATCCCCACCAGCAGAAGTTTCACCCCTTCCGGTAGTGCCACATACAGCACCAGAAGATCGATCCCGCACATTACGCCATACACCACAAGCATCTTCATCGCATATGCAAACTGCCTGCCATTGATCAGCAGTGCAAACATGACGATAAAGAGCATGCTTTGGTAAACTGTCCGGGACTCTCTCAAGGCGTCAAAACTGCATAAAATGAAGATCAGCAACTTGGTCCTCGGGTCGATTTTGAAAAATGCCTCTCCCTGAAACGAAAATTCGTTGAACATTATGCGATTCCGGCTTTCTTAAAGTGCTTCGCATTCATCGCAACGCCGATGCGACCGCCGATATAACCGCCGATCAGCGCCAGGCCGATCTGTACCAGCAGGAACCACATCGGTGTTGCGGCATCGATCTTATCCGCATACTCCTGGCCGTAGTACTGCACACAGGTATTTAAAAAACCTTCTCTTGCAAAAAACAGCGACAAAAACGGTCCTTCTGTTGCACAGGCAAATACGATGTAGCTCCATCTGATCCCCTGCTCACTGTAGTTTGTCTTCGAAAGGATCACCTGTGCGATGATGCCGAGTGCAACGACATATACCAGCACCATGATCGAAGAAGCCGACATCACAAAGCCCGCCAGCACCGACAGGATCAGCACCGCGCCCATCTTCGGTACCTTCGAAAGATACAGCGTATACACCGGTCCCAGGATCACACCCGCGATCAGCGGCAGCACCAGATAGACCGGGATCAGCATGCCGGTCAACGATGCCAGAATACAGATCAGTGCCACATACAGCACTGCAAATACACCTGCCATGATCAAATCTTTAGTTTGCAACTTTTTGTCTTTCATAGTCATCCTCCATGTCATTCATTGATACCAAACCGATGTTGCGCTTCATCGGATCATATCCGCTCACCTTGTAAAAATAATCATACAGCCGCCCCTTCGTCTCATCCGTCAGCGCATAGTCCTGCGCCACTTGCCCCTGTTCCAGACAGATCACCCGGTCCATGGTCGATAAGATCAGCTCCATATCATGGGTAATGACCACAACAGTTTTCCCCATGCCTGCCAGCTGTTTCATTACCGACGATACCTCGACCATATGGCGATAATCCAGACCGCTCGTCGGCTCATCAAAGACGATCAGTTCTTTATCCGCCGCAATCGCCCCCGCGATCGCAACCCGTTGCTTTTGACCCCCGGATAAGGAGATCGGATGTCGGTCCTTCATCTCCTCTAAGTCCATCCTCCGCAAAATCTCCATGGCCTCCCGCTTATGCACTTCCGGATCATAGGCTTTCCCGTATTTTTCTCTGAGGGATAACAGCACTTCATTGAGTACACTGTCCGCAAACAGCTGCGTGTTGACATCCTGCATCACCAGAAAGCTTTTCTTGATTCTGACTGCCTTGGTCAACTTCTTGTTTCCCTGGCAAATATGGTCCTTACTCTGTTTGCAAAGTCCGCACAGGCACTTGGCAAAGGTCGATTTGCCCGCGCCGTTAAGCCCCACAAGCGCCGTGATCTCGCCGGCTCTCAGCGTGGTCTCTTCGATCCGGATGCCTTCCTTTGATCCTTTGTAGCGGAATGTCATCTGTCGGATCACGAAGTCCGTTGACTCGTCCGGTATCAGATGGTCCCGTGGCGGCATGGACGCGTTCTGCGATGGCCGATCCTGCGATGGCCGGGACACATCCCGCGGTGGCAGATCCTGCCGGAACAATTCCTCCATAGAGAAGGTCCGCAGTCCCATCTTCTTCATCTGCGGCCCCGTCAGATGCTCGATCTGCCGCTTCTCCAGTAAGGAATGGATCCGTCCTTCCTGCATGATCACCAGGCGGTCGGCAAGATTTTTCAGGTAATAAAGTCTGTGCTCTGCGATCAGGACGGTTTTGCC
>JAILPR010000109.1 GCA_024699355.1 Lachnospiraceae bacterium | reverse complement strand
CCGGTATCTGCAGTACTTGCCGGGATCTGCATGCTGTTTTAGAAGTGTAAAAAGCCGATGTAGCATTTGCTACACCGGCTTTTTTAGACTGCGTCAGCTTTAATAGAAGGATACGTCTTTTCCTTCCTGTGCAATGGCAATATAGGTTTTTCCCGGATTTAACCGGATCTCATTTCCGTTATCGTCATAGTAGACGGTCGGTTGATAATCATAGGTCTTCTTCCAGGTGACATGGATGGCTTTTCCTTTGGTGAAGTAGTAGCCGTCCTGTGTGGTGCCGAGCATATCAAATCCCAGATATCCTTTGGCATCAAGCTGCTGCCAGTTGGTGTTCTGTACCAGAACATTTGTGAAGGTCAGCTGTTTGCCGGTCAGACCGTCGGTCTGCGCAGCCCCGTGCAGATACTTTAAGTAAACTCCGCTGGCTGCATCATAGACGAGCTTGCTCCTGGTATAGGTAAAGACATTGGAAAGATCGATCGTAGTAGCATTGACTGCTGCAGCACCATACTGCTCAAGCGTATTGGTCCCTTCTGCGAAGGTAAAATGCTTCTTGTTGTAGTAGTCGCTTCGTAAGTTCAGCGTATAGCCGAGCGCCGTGCAGGCTTTCTGGATACCGGAAGCGGAAATGTACGCATTGTGCGGTGCGACACGATCGGAGGTACGGTAGAAATAGCCCGCACCCGGTGCAGCACCACCAACACCGTATTCATAGGTGCCGGAAAGGTTGTTCATATCCGGCGCATCGATGGTGCCTTTCATGTAGGCAACGCCGCCGAAGTGGATCAGGATCGGATCCCATTCTTTGGCCGCATAGGTATAGTAGAGACGGCAGCTTCTCAGATTACCGATCCTGGAAAGATTTTTCCAATCGGAGATGATGGCCATCTGTCTGGAGATGCCGCCTTCTTCCATGATCTCATAAAGGACATCGGCAGAACCGATTCCGTAGGACGGCTGTGCTGCTTTATCTGTCGGCATCATGACAGCGATCGGACGCTGATTGGCAAGCTCTGTGGTGACCGGAAGACCGGTATAGACGCTGACGGTGCTGGTCTCGGTATAGGTGCCGGAAGAAGTCTTTAAGGCATCACTGCTTGCTTCTTCATATCTTCCCATATAGCGGCCGTAGTAATTCGCATAAGAATAACTGTAAATGCCAAGCGGCGCGGTTGCACCGGCGCCAAGAGAAGTATATACGGAAGATGCGGTCATATTCTTTAAGACTTCCGCATCGACCTGTGCTTTGTACTCTTTGACGTTAAATGCGGCATTTCCCTGACGACCTTCATTGATACCGACTTCTACGAAGTGACGCAGAAGTTCGGCCGGATTGTTGCCGATGCTTGCGGCAACATCCGCATAAGTCTGGTAATAGTAGGTTGCATCAAAGACAGCGGAGTAATCGATCCCGTTGTAGGTAGTCGCGGTAACGGTTGCCGCAGGCGCATTGAGCAGATACGGATTGCTGAGTGCAGCATGCAGGACATTATAGAATTTGTCGGCAACGCCGGCCTTTTTGCCCAGATATTCTGCACAGTAGGCGGAAAGGACATTGTAATCCATGGTATATCCGCAGTCGAGCAGCATTTCCAGATTATAATAGGCATTTTTGGCGATGTTTAAGGTGATCTCCGTGCTGCCCAGTTCGCTCGGATCGCAGAAGTTCCAGTAGTAATATTCCACTTCTGTCAGATATGCGGCAGAAAATACCGTAGGATCAGCGGTTCCAAGCTTTTCCATCATCTGAGCCGTGGTGGTAAATGTGATGTTGCGATTGGCGCTTGTAACGGCCTGTGCCCGGATTGCGGTCTGTGGCAGCAGTGTGATCAGCATTGCCATGCAAAGCAGCAGACCGATCAGGCGTTTTGCTTTTTTGAACATTGTGATGTTCCCCCATTTCTAAAATTCACATCTCAACACCCCGATCATCGGGTCGGATTGAGATACCCATATACGTATCATTTTACTTGTTGTATTTGCGAAACGCAACAGGATGGCTTAGTTTGCACAAACCGCCTGCGAGTTTCCAAAGTTTCCGGCTGTCAGTGCGGATTGGCGCTGAATTTTAGAAAAAAATAAAATCGTTTCCGTTTCCTTTAGGGCTAGGATTTCATTGTGTATTTTGATATAATTTAAGAAAAATAGGAGAGAGATTATGGTGAATTTTACAGTGACGGAAGTCAAAGAACGCGTGCTTGCGGATAACGATGCCGTAGCTGCTTCTGTAAGAGAAGAACTTAAAGAAAAAAAGGTCTTTTTGATCAACCTGATGGCATCTCCCGGTGCGGGGAAGACGACAACGCTGGTACGCACGATCAAAGCATTGCAACGTGAGTACCGCATCGGTGTGATGGAAGCGGATGTGGACTCCGTAGTAGATGCGAATACGATCGCACAGACCGGGGCAAAAGTGATCCAGCTCCATACCGGCGGCAGTTGCCATATGGATGCCGATATGACCAAACGAGGTCTGGATGCAATGGGGATCGAAGATCTGGATGTGGTTTTTCTGGAGAATGTGGGAAATCTGGTTTGCCCGGCAGAATTTGATGTCGGTGCGGCAAAGAAGGTCATGATCCTTTCGGTACCGGAAGGTCATGATAAGCCGCTCAAGTATCCGTTGATGTTTACAGTCAGCGATTGCCTGCTGATCAACAAGATCGATGCGGCACCGGTATTTCATTTCGATATGGACCAGCTGAAAGAGAACGTGAAACCACTCAATCCCTCGATGCCGATCATCCCGCTTTCCTCATTGACGGGAGAAGGGTTTGATGCGTGGATCACCTGGCTGAAGAAGGAGATTCAGACATGGCAAAAGTAATCGAATTAAATAAAAGCATTACAGAGTCCAATGATCGTGATGCGCAGCAGTTAAGAGAGGAGTTGCAGGAGAAGGGCGTGCTGCTCATCAATCTGATGAGCTCACCGGGATCCGGCAAGACAACACTGTTGTCCCGGACCATTACGGACATGCATCGGGAAGTTCCGATTGCCGTGCTGGAAGCAGACATTGAGTCTGCGGTGGATGCAGAGCATATCGAGGCGCTTGGCGCCAGTGCGTTGCAGGTGCACACCGACGGAATGTGCCACATGGATGCCGGAATGACAAAGAGGGGGCTGGAAGGCATGGATCTGAGCGGAATCCGGATCGCTTTCCTGGAAAATGTCGGCAATCTGATCTGCCCGGCGGAGTTTGATACCGGGGCACACAAGAATGTCATGATCCTGTCCATTCCGGAAGGGGATGACAAACCGCTTAAATACCCGCTGATGTTTTCTATGGCGGATGTACTTTTGATCACCAAGATCGATACGAAGCAGTATTTTAATTTTGATATGGAACAGTGTATGGAGCGGGTTCGTCATTTGAATCCGAAGATCGAGATCTTTCCGGTTTCCGCCGAGACGGGAGAAGGCATGAAGGCCTGGGAAGATTGGCTAAGAAAGTCCCTGTTTTAAGGGCAGATTCCGCTTCGCAACCGGAACCTGGCAAGAATCATTGTTTGTAGTAAGAGGAATTCATTTTAGGAAGTAATAGGAGGACGACTATGCCAGACTATGAGAAAATGGGCTTCACAAAACCAGCTGACTGGCCGGAGCCGACGAGAGAACAGACAGAAGTAACCTACCCGATCAAGCCGTATTTTGCTACGGCAGATACAGAGCATCTTCGCGAGCCGATCGTAAAACTCGGTACGATGATCACTGACCGCGCGCTGCAGAAGATCGGCGTTAAGAAGTTAACCGGAGAAGATCCGGAATATTGGGCACTTTCCAAGATCGTAACCGATGAAGAAGCGGAAGTGGCATTGACGATGGAGTGCCGCAAACCGAAATTCTTTGAAGAGATCGCGGCGTTAAACCCGCAGCATTCAAAGGAACATCTGCAGGAGCTGCTCGACCATATGTCCTGGACGGGGCTGGTGGAGTGGAACAATGAGAATCTGGATGGGAAAAATCCGGAAGGAAAGCGTAGATATGTCGTGCCGCGTTATGTACCGGGTTCAGCGGAATTTACCAATATGAATCTGGATCTCATTGACGAGCATCCGGAAATGGGTCTGTTTTTCCATATGATGACCAAGCTTCCGCTTGAGAAGGTCACACATATGGTGCCGCTGGGAGGTGCCGGAATCGGTATGCATGTCATCCCGGTAGAGAAGGCCATCGAACTGGAAAATGAATCGGTGGATGTAGAGCATATTTCTTACTGGCTGAAAAAATACAACGGCCATGTAGCCAAGAGTCCGTGCTCCTGCCGTCGTTCCCGTAAGACCTATGATGAAGGCTGCGGCGATGATGAGATGGGCTGGTGTATCGCAATCGGCGATATGGCGGATTATGTAGTGGAGACCAACAAAGGCGGCGAATATATCACCGTAGAGGAGGCACTCGACATTTTCCGCAGAGCCGAAGAGAACGGCTTTGTACATCAGATCACCAACATCGACGGAAAAGATAAGATCTTTGCGATCTGTAACTGTAACGTCAACGTATGTTATGCGCTGCGTACCTCGCAGCTCTTTAATACACCGAACATGTCCCGCTCCGCATATGTGGCACATGTGGAAAAAGAAAAGTGCGTAGCCTGTGGTCGCTGCGTGGAAGTCTGTCCGGCGGGTGCGGTAAAGCTGGGGCAGAAACTTTGCTTAAAAGACGGCTCCGAGCAGACCTATCCGAAGCAGGTATTGCCGTCTCAGGTAAAGTGGGGACCGGAACGCTGGTCCAACAATTATCGTAACGACAACCGGAAAGAATCCTATGCGACCGGAACGGCACCGTGTAAAACAGCCTGTCCGGCACATATTGCGATCCAGGGCTATTTAAAAATGGCATCACAGGGTCGCTATCAGGAAGCACTGGCACTGATCAAAAGAAACAATCCGCTTCCGGCAGTCTGCGGTCATATCTGTAACCGCCGCTGCGAGGACGCTTGCACCAGAGGCAGTGTGGATCAGGCCATCGCCATCGATGAAGTAAAGAAATTTATCGCGATGCAGGATCTGAATGCTGAGACCCGGTATATTCCGAAAAAGGTCATTCCGAGAGTCGACGGAGACTTTTCCGCAGATAAGGTAGCTATCATCGGTGCGGGTCCTGCCGGACTTTCTTGCGCATTCTATCTGGCAGAAAAAGGATATACACCGACCATCTTTGAAAAGAACGAGAAGCCGGGCGGTATGCTGGTCTATGGTATTCCGTCCTACAAACTCGAAAAAGATGTCATTGCGGCAGAGATCGAAGTTATCAAAGAGATGGGCGTGGAAATTAAGACCGGCGTAGAAGTCGGAAAAGATGTCACCCTCGATCAGCTTCGTGCAGAAGGCTATAAGGCATTCTATATCGCGATCGGATGTCAGGGCGGACGCAAAGTCGGTGTTGCCGGGGAGGATGCGCCGCAGGTAGTGACTGCGGTAGAGTTTTTGCGTGAAGTCAATGCGAAGGAAGCGTATGCATTGCAGGGCGATGTTGTTGTTGTCGGCGGCGGTAATGTAGCCATCGACTGTTCCCGTGATGCGATCCGTTGCGGAGATGTGAAGGTCAGCCAGGTATCCTTAGAGACCAGAGATATCATGCCGGCAGCAGTGGAAGAGATCGAAGAGGCGGAAGAGGATGGCGTGGTATTCCACGGCGGCTGGGGTCCGAAGGAGATCCTGCTGGATGAGCAGGGCAATGTCAGAGGCATTACCTTTAAGAAGTGTATCAGCGTCCGTGATGCAGAGGGACGTTTTAACCCGACCTATGATGAAGATGACGTGATGACCATTGAGTGTAAGCATGTCATCCTGGCGGTTGGACAATCCATCGTATGGGGCGATCTGCTCAAAGGATCCAAAGTAGAACTGGGACGCGGAAACGGTGCGGTTGCGGATTCCTATACCTATCAGACGGCACAGCCGGATATCTTTGTCGGTGGTGATGTTTACACGGGACCGAAGTTTGTCATCGATGCGATCGCAGCCGGAAAGGAAGCGGCAATCTCCATCCACAGATTTGTACAGCCGGATAGTTCGATGATCATCGGCCGTAACCAGAATCATTACATCGAACTGGATAAAGATAATATTTCACTGCCGGATGATTACGATCATTCCGCTCGTCAGGTGCCGGGCAAGAAACTGACCAACAAGAAGAGCTTCCGTGATCCGAAGGAAGTCTTTACGGAGGCACAGGTTAAGGCCGAAACCGCAAGATGTCTCTCCTGCGGTGCATCTGTTGTGGATGAGAACCGGTGTATCGGCTGTGGTCTGTGTACAACAAAGTGTGAGTTCGATGCGATCCATTTGCATCGTGAACTACCGGATGCATCCAATATGCGTACCGCGGAAGAGAAGCTCAAATACATCCTGCCGAACGGCTTAAAGCAGTCGATCAAAATCAAATTCGGCGGACCGAAGGGAGATCCGAGATTAGATGCATGAGTTAGGTGTCGTTTTTCATGTGATCGATAATGTCAAAGAAGTAACCAAAGAGCAGGGGATCAACCATGTGGAGGCGGTAACGCTTCAGCTTGGGACGGTATCTTCCGTGATCCCCGCGTATTTGCAGGATTGCTGGAAATGGGCGGTCGGACGGGAGGCGCTGATGAAAGATTGTGCGCTAATCATTGAGCCCATTGAAGCGATCACATTTTGCGAAGACTGCAAAGAGGAATACGATACGATCCGGTACGGCAAAGTATGCCCGCATTGCGGCAGTGAGCACACCTATCTGCTGCAGGGAAATGAATTTATTATCAAAGATATTACGGTGTGATGAAGAAGGTTCCAAAAACAATATATAAATTTATCAAAGGAGGGAGTATATGATTTTCCAAATCAATAGCTTCTGGCAGGTCATCGGATGGTGCCTGGTATTTGCGGGACTGATCCTGATCAATGAGATCGGACGCCGCAGCAAAGTCGGAGGAATGATCGTTTTCGTCATCATTCCGGCAATTTTAACCCTGTATTTCATTGCGATCCATTTCGGTGCATTCGGTGGCGCGGAGAACACCACCATGGCCTACATGGACGGCTGGTTCCATTACTTTAAGCTGTATGCGGCGGATATCGGTTGCGTCGGCTTTATGATGATCAAATATAAATGGGGCCTCGGCAAACAGAAATGGTTTGCGTGGTGGCCGTGGTTCATCGTATCTGCCAACATCATGATCGCTAATATTTCGGATCTGGAGTCTGCACTTGCGGCATATCAGATCAGCGGCAATCTTTCCGGGGCCTGGTGGGCATCCAACGAAGGTGTTTTCATTTACGGCGGTTGGTGGAATGTTGTAAACGCAATTGCAGGTCTGATCAATATCTTCTGTATGACCGGATGCGTGCATCTCTATACCTCCAGGGACAAGAATCAGTCCGATATGCTCTGGCCGGATATGACCATCTGGTTCATCATTGCATATGATGTATGGAACTTTGAATATACTTATCTGAATCTGCCGACACATTCCTGGTATTGTGGTGTTGCGCTGCTCCTGGCACCGACCTTTGCCAATGCACTTTGGAACAAAGGCGCCTGGATCCAGAACCGTGCAAATACACTGGCAATCTGGTGTATGTGGGCACAGGTAGTGCCGCTGTTCCAGTTAAAAGGAACTTTTGCGGCAGCACTTCCGCGTGTATACGGTGGCGCTACCCAGGCAGGGGTTACAACGATGGCACTGTATGAAAAAGCGATCGAACTGTACAATGCCGGAATGGGAAAGACTGCGGCAGCAGGCGAGGAAATCGCAAAACTTGGTATTACCGCAGATCCGTCAATGCAGAGCCTTTGGGCAATGCTGGCTCTGTTCATCAATATTCTTTGCATTTCCGTGATCATTAAGAAATCGATCGAGAATAAGTGCAATCCGTATTCCAACGAAGTATTTAAGGGAACCAAGGATTACGAAGAAGCGATGGCACGCGCAGAAATGTAAAAATACCGTCGCAGGAAGCCATCTAAAAGCAATGGCGTGCGAAGTAACTCTTAAATTCATAAGATGCGGCAGGAGCCGGAACAGCCTGCCGCAGACAAATCATAAAGGCGAACGCATATGATGTGCGTTCGCCTTTTGAAATCAGATGTTAAATTGTAACAACCGTCAAAGTGTATGGGTCATTAGGTCAGGCGTTGGCATAGGTCAGTGCGGCACCGACAAATCCCTTAAATAACGGATGCGGACGATTCGGTCTGGACTTTAATTCCGGATGTGCCTGCGTGGCAACAAAGAACGGATGCTCAGGAATTTCACACATCTCAACGATGCGGCCATCCGGAGACATACCGGAAAGCAGCATACCGTTTTTGGTAAGGACGTCACGATAATCGTTATTTACCTCATAACGATGTCTGTGGCGTTCTTCGATCTGCGTGGATCCATACAGTTCAAAAGCTTTGGACTGCGGATTTAAGATACACGGATAAGAACCGAGACGGAGGGTACCACCGATATCTTCAACACCATTCTGATCCGGCATCAGGGCAATGACCGGATGCTTGGTCTGCGGATCCAATTCGATGCTGTGTGCATCTTCCAGACCTGCTACGTTACGGGCATATTCAACGATGGACAACTGCATGCCGAGGCAAAGTCCGAGGAACGGGATTTGATTGGTACGTGCATATTCGATGGCATAGATCATACCGTCGATACCACGGTCACCAAAGCCGCCCGGAACCAGGATACCACTGACATCACCGAGATAATCTGCGACGTTTTCACGGGTGACTTCTTCGGAATTGATCCATTTGATATGTACGTTGGAGCGATGGAAGATCCCGCCGTGTTTTAAGGCTTCTACAACGGAAATGTAGGCATCGTGCAAAGCGGTATATTTTCCGACCAGTGCAACCGTAACCTCTTTTTCGGGAGTGCGCATGGCATCAACCATAGCGGTCCAGTCGGTCAGATCCGGTGTAGGACAGTCAAGGTGGAGGCACTCGCAGGCAACGACAGCCAGGTTCTCCTGCTCCATGACCAGCGGAATCTCATAGAGATATTCCACGTCCAGGTTCTGAAGGACATGGGTCTTTGGAACATTACAGAACAGAGCGATCTTGTCTTTGATGTTCTTATCAAGCGGCAGTTCACTACGACATACGATGATATCCGGCTGGATACCCATACTCTGCAGTTCTTTGACACTGGTCTGTGTCGGTTTGGTTTTCAGCTCCTGGGAAGCACGCAGATACGGGATCAGTGTTACGTGGATCATGATCGCATTCTCGTGGCCGACTTCGTGCTGGAACTGACGGATCGCCTCTAAGAACGGCTGGGATTCGATATCACCGACCGTACCGCCGACTTCGATGATGGCGATTCTGGTTTCATCGTCGGTAAAGTTGCGATAGAAACGGCTCTTGATCTCATTCGTGATATGCGGGATGACCTGAACCGTGCCGCCGCCGTAATCGCCACGACGTTCTTTTTGCAGGACGGACCAATAGATCTTACCGGTAGTGACATTGGAATTCTTGTCCAGATTCTCGTCGATAAATCGTTCATAGTGCCCCAGATCCAGATCGGTTTCGGTACCGTCTTCGGTAACGAATACTTCTCCATGCTGGATCGGATTCATGGTTCCCGGATCGATATTGATATAAGGATCGAATTTCTGCATGGTGACTTTATAGCCACGTGCCTTGAGCAATCTGCCGAGAGCGGATGCGGTAATTCCCTTGCCGAGTCCGGAAACAACACCACCAGTTACAAATACATACTTAACAGCCATTGGGGTCCCTCCATTTCGTGTGATTCAGAAGAAATTGATTTTTTTTTAAAAAAATAAATTTACCACCATTAATAAGAAGATACAATATTTTTTCGAAAAAAATTTGCATAAAATTTATGTCGTAATTTAGAAAATTTTAAGAAGTGTGTACGGATTTTCACAGGGCGAAATATTGATTTCTACAGGGGCAGCAAGTATCATAACCCTATTGAATACAATCTATACGGGAAAAATGCGGAAAAACGTAGTAAAATATAACAGACTGTTGTCTTAGGACATCACAGCTTCCGAAACGGAAGATCATGATAGAAGAGAGGTAATGAATGAACGACTTTTTTGGCGAGGGTGGCGGCAATAACTACCCGAACGGAAACAATAATCAAAATAACAACAACCAGAATGGCAATAACAACAATAATCGTCAGAATCTGGTGCTGTTCTTTATTGCGGCGCTGGTAACGCTTCTGATCGTCAGCTATCTGATGAGCAGTATGTCGAGCTCGACGGTAAGAGAAGTCTCTTATACGCAGTTTATCGCCTGGGTGGACAATGACTATGTTGCGAGTGTGGAGATCGCCTCCGATCGCATCAACATCACCTTAAAGGATGATATTCAAAAACAGTACAGTGCACAGGAAGGATCGGTATCCATCTTCGATCTGTATGCGCAGAACAATACCACGTATTACACGGCGCTGATCGAAGACGATACGTTGACCGCAAGGCTTTTGTATCACGGCGTGGAGATCACCGGTGAAGTATCGAGCAGTTCCACCCTGATCTTATCATTCCTGCTGACCTATATCCTGCCGATCGTACTGATGTGGGTACTGTTGAGCGTATTGTTCCGCCGGATGAATAAGGGCGGCGGCATCATGGGTGTCGGAAAGAGCAATGCTAAGGTTTATGGACAGAAGGATACCGGTGTCACCTTTAAAGATGTGGCCGGAGAAGATGAAGCAAAAGAATCTCTGGTCGAGGTGGTGGATTTCTTACACAACCCCGGAAAATATGCGCAGATCGGTGCGAAACTCCCGAAGGGCGCATTGCTTGTCGGCCCTCCCGGAACCGGTAAGACCCTGCTGGCAAAAGCGGTGGCAGGAGAAGCCAATGTACCGTTCTTTTCCATGACAGGTTCCGATTTTGTGGAACTGTATGTCGGCGTCGGTGCCTCCAGAGTACGAGATCTGTTTAAGGAAGCGGAAAAGAGCGCACCGTGTATTATCTTTATTGATGAGATCGATGCCATCGGACGAAGCCGTGATTCCAAGTACGGCGGAGGAAACGATGAACGTGAGCAGACCTTAAATCAGCTGCTGTCCGAGATGGATGGCTTTGATGCAAAGAAGGGAATCATCATTCTGGCGGCAACAAACCGTCCGGAAATCCTGGATAAGGCGCTACTGCGTCCGGGCCGTTTTGATCGAAGGATCATCGTTGATAAGCCGGATTTAAAGGGCCGCGTGGATATTCTGAAAGTTCATGCCAAAGATGTGTTAATGGATGAGACCGTGGATCTGAACGAAATCGCACTGGCGACCAGCGGTGCGGTAGGATCGGATCTGGCCAATATGATCAATGAAGCTGCAATCAATGCCGTAAAAATGGGGCGCAAGTGCGTATCGCAAAAGGATCTGTTTGACGCTGTTGAACAGGTTCTGGTCGGCAAAGAAAAGAAAGACCGGATCATGAGCAAGAAAGAGCGGGAGATCGTTTCCTACCATGAGATCGGTCATGCGCTGGTCGCAGCATTGCAGAAAAATTCCGAGCCGGTACAAAAGATCACCATCGTACCGCGTACCATGGGAGCTCTCGGATATGTGATGCAGGTACCGGAAGAGGAGAAATACTTAAATACCGAAGCGGAACTTCGCGATATGCTGGTCGGCCTGCTGGGCGGACGTGCAGCGGAGGAGATCGTGTTTGATACCGTAACGACGGGTGCGTCCAATGATATCGAAAAGGCGACCAAGATCGCCAGATCCATGGTAACCCAGTACGGTATGAGCAAGAAATTCGGTCTGATGGGCCTCGAGACGGTGGAAAGCCAGTATCTGGAAGGTCGGACGGCGATGAATTGTTCCGATAAGACGGCAGCGGATGTCGATACCGAAGTCATGCTGTTGCTCAAAGAAAGTTATGAAGAGGCGCTCCGTCTGCTTCGCGATAACCGGGAACTGCTGGATAAATTGGCAGCTCATCTGATCGAGAAAGAAACGATCACCGGTAAGGAATTTATGCAGATCTATCGAAAAGAGAAAGGGTTGCCGGAACCGGAAGAAACCAAAGAAGAGAAGCCGGCTGCATCGGAGAGTAAGCCGCAAAGTGAAACACCGGCCGCAGCGGAGAGTGAGCCGCAAAGTGAGGCACCGGCCGCAGCGGAGAGCGAGTTGCAAAGTGAGGCACCGGCCGCAGCGGAGAGCGAGGTGCAAAATAATACATCATCCGCAGAGGCAGATGTACCGAAAGCGCAGGGCGTAGCAAGTGCGCAAGCCATGCAGAATGCGCAGCAGTCCTATCAGCAGGCGCAGGCAAGCGCGCAGGCGGCAATGCCGCAGGACAATCCGTATCGTGACGGACAGTATGTCGGTGCGACAGCACCCCAGGCGGCAGGCGAGGCGCCGCAGGCATCCACCGGAGCGCCACAGGTAACCGCGGCAGCACCGCAGGCGGCAGTCGACCGGCCGCAGCAGATGTCGCAAGGTGCAACCGGCCGGTTTTCACAGGTGCCGGAGGATGTGATCCATTACCCGAAAGATCGTGATCCGAATTCAGAAGTATAAATGCGCAAAAGCGCAGGAGAAGAGGTTGAGAGATCAACCTCTTTTCATTTAAAATAAAGATATGTTTGATTTTGAAGAAGAACTGAAAAAACTGCCGAATTCACCGGGCGTTTATATCATGCATGATGCCAACGATACGATTCTGTATGTTGGGAAAGCAGTCAACCTGCATAACCGCGTGCGATCCTATTTTCGTAAGATCCGCGGGAGAGGACCGCAGATCTTAAAGATGGTAGAGCAGATCGCGCGCTTTGAGTATATCGTGACAGATTCGGAACTTGAAGCATTGGTCTTGGAAAACAATCTGATCAAGGAGCATTGCCCGAAGTATAATACGCTCCTGAAGGATGACAAGACCTATCCGTTTATCAAAGTGACCGTACAGGAGCCGTATCCGCGCATCCTTTTTTCCCGGGAAATGAAAAAGGACAAGAGCCGATATTTCGGTCCTTATACCAGTGCGGGAGCTGTGCGGGAGACGATCGAACTGCTCAACAAGCTCTTTCATTTACGAACCTGTAACCGGAATCTGCCAAGGGATATTGGCGCGGAGCGGCCGTGTCTGAATTATCATATCGGGCAGTGCATGGCGCCGTGTGCAGGCGGTGTCAGCGAAGCGATGTATCAGGAACAGGTTGCGCAGGCACTGGAATTTTTAAATGGAAATTATCAGCCGATCTTAAAGGATCTGACGGCGCAGATGAGTGCGGCATCAGAGGAGATGCGCTTTGAAGATGCTGCCCGGATCCGCGATCTGTTAAACAGCGTCAAGAGCGTTGCGCAGAAGCAAAAGATCACTGATACGGACGGCGAGGACAAGGATGTCATTGCGACCAGCATCGATCTGCAGGATGCCGTCGTACAGATCTTTTTTATCCGTGGTGGCAAGCTGATCGGACGAGAGCATTATTATATGACGAACGTCGCGGGGGCGACCAAAGGCGAGGTGCTCCAAACGTTCGTGCAGCAGTTTTATGCCGGCACGCCGTTTTTGCCCAGAGAGATCATGCTTCAGGCAGAGATCGAAGATCAGGAAGTGATTGAGCAGTGGCTCAGTGAAAAGAAGGGCAGCCGCGTCTATATCCGGATCCCGCAAAAAGGCGTCAAAGAGAAACTGGTGGAACTCGCAGCGGAAAATGCGATGCTGGTACTGACCAGAGACAGAGAGCGGATCAAACGCGAAGAGGGACGTACTCTCGGGGCGGTCAAGGAGATCGCAGAACTTTTACATTTAGACAAAGCAGACCGAATGGAGGCTTTTGATATTTCAAACATCAGCGGGTTTGCCAATGTCGGCAGCATGGTGGTGTTTGAGAAAGGAAAGGCCAAAAAGAGCGACTACAGGAGATTTCGGATCAAAACCGTTTCCGGACCGGATGATTATGCCTGCATGAAAGAAGTACTGACCAGGCGCTTTGTACACGGTATGGAAGAGGCGCAGGAACTGGAAGGAAAGAACATCGATACGACCTTCGGTTCGTTTACCAAGTTCCCGGATCTGCTGCTGATGGATGGCGGTCGTGGTCAGGTCAACATCGCACTTGAGGTGCTCGGAGAGTTGGGGCTTCAAATTCCCGTCTGCGGCATGGTTAAAGATGATAATCACCGGACCAGAGGCTTATACTATCACAATGTGGAAGTGCCGATCGACCGGCATTCCGAAGGATTTAAGCTGGTGACCAGGATCCAGGATGAGGCGCATCGTTTTGCCATCGAATATCACCGGTCGCTGCGCAGTAAGGCGCAGACCAAATCCGTGCTCGATGACATTCCGGGCGTGGGGCCGGCCAGAAGAAAAGCGCTGATGAGGCACTTCCAATCCATGGAAGAAATCGTGAACAGCACGCAGGAAGAACTGGCCGCAGTGGAAGGGATTCCGCCACAGGTCGCAGAGGCAATTTATTTGGCGTTGCATTAAGAGTATGATAGAATAAGAACCATGAATATTGTTGCAATTTATCATCATTTACAGGGGGCTTAGGAAAGAATGGCAAGCATTAGCTTAAGTAAAGTCATCGAAAAAATGAAGCTTGAAAATTATACGCCGGAGGTCGACATCAAACAGGTGAAGATCACCCAGCCCGACATCAATCGACCGGCATTGCAGCTGGCCGGATACTTCGAGCATTTCGAGACCACACGTCTTCAGATCATCGGATTTGTGGAATATGGCTACATGAGCAGCATGACAGATGAGCGGAAAAAGGAGATCTATGAGGAACTTCTGCATACCGAATGTCCTGCAGTGGTATTCTGCCGTGATCTTAAGCCGGATGAATTATTTATCGAAACGGCGACGCGCAAGGGGATCCCGGTACTGGGAACCAAGAAATCAACCTCAACCTTTATGGCGGAGATCATTCGCTGGCTGAATGTAAAACTGGCACCCTGTATTTCCGTACACGGTGTACTGGTCGATGTCTATGGCGAAGGTGTCCTGATCACGGGCGAGAGTGGTATCGGTAAATCCGAGGCAGCACTGGAGCTGATCAAGAGAGGACATCGTCTGGTAACGGATGATGTGGTAGAGATCCGCAAGGTCAGCGAAGAGACGCTGATCGGATCGGCGCCGGATATTACCAAGCATTTCATTGAACTGCGCGGTATCGGAATCATCGACGTAAAGACCCTGTTCGGTGTATCCTGCGTCAGAGATACAGCCAACATCGATCTGGTCATCCGTCTGGAGGACTGGGACAAAGATAAAGAATATGACCGCCTGGGACTGCAGGAAGAATATACGGAATATCTGGGCAATAAAGTGGTATGCCATAACATTCCGATCCGTCCGGGCCGTAATCTGGCGATCATTTGTGAATCCGCTGCGGTAAACCATCGACAGAAAAAGATGGGCTACAATGCGGCACAGGAATTATACAATCGTGTGCAGCGTAATCTGGCTGCGAAGCACGAAGAAGATGAGGAGTAAAAGCAAAACAAAATGAAGGACTATGTGTTTGGCGTTGATTTGGGCGGTACTACGGTAAAGATGGGTCTGTTTTCCACAAGCGGCGAGCTGCTGGAAAACTGGGAGATCCCAACCGTGACAGAGAATGACGGGGAGCGGATTCTTCCGGATATTGCGGAAAGTATCAAGGCAAAAATGTCGGAAAAAGGATTTATGCCGGAACAGATCCTGGGTGTCGGGATCGGTGTACCGGGACCGGTTGATAAAGATGGTGTCGTACACAGAGCGGTAAATCTTGGCTGGGGACAGTTTAATGTTGCACGTCAGCTCAGCGAACTGACAGGGCTGACCGCCAAAGCCGGAAACGACGCTAATGTGGCAGCACTCGGAGAAATGTGGAAAGGCGGCGGACAGGGATATCAGTCTCTGGTGGCGGTAACGCTCGGAACCGGAATCGGCGGCGGCATCATCATCGACGGCAAGCTGCTCAGCGGTACCACGGGTGCCGGCGGCGAGATCGGACACATTCATATCGAAGATGATGAAGAAGAGGCGTGCGGATGCGGTAATTTCGGTTGCCTGGAAGAATATGCCTCCGCAACGGGAATTGTCAGAATGGCCAACCGGATCCTGGAGAGAACCACGGGAGACAGCGTGTTGCGCGGAGAAGAACTTTCCGCAAAGGCGGTTTTTGATGCGGTGAAAGAAGGCGATGCGGTAGCGATCCTGATCGCTCAGGAATTTGGTGAGATCCTGGGAAAAGGTCTGGCCATGATCGCCACAGTCATCAATCCGGAAGTATTTGTCATTGGCGGCGGTGTATCCAAAGCCGGTGAGATCTTATTTGAGTATATCTGTCCGGCATTCGAGAAATACGTATTCCATGGATGCAAGGAGACAAAATTTACGCTTGCGACATTGGGCAATGATGCCGGAATTTACGGTGCGGCCAAGCTGGTCATGGAGGAGTAGTCAATGACGCAGGAAATGATCGATACACTTCGTCAGATTTCAGCGCCGTATGATGTTTGGACAGACGAATTGATGCAGGGACACACCACATTTCGTGTGGGTGGGCCGGCAGATGTGTTTGTGGAGATCGGTTCCGAGGAGCAGTTCTCCAAAGTGCTGGCATATTTGAAAGCACAAAAACAACCCTATTTTGTCTTTGGCAACGGCAGTAATCTGCTGGTCAGCGACAAGGGCGTCAAAGGTTGCATGATCCACGTGGGGAATCAGTTCCAGGAGATTCGCGTGGAAGGAGAGACGATCATCGCCAGGGCCGGGGCAAAATTATCCAAAGTAGCCGCAGTTGCTGCGGAGCATGCACTTGGCGGTATGGAATTTGCTGCGGGGATCCCGGGAACGATCGGTGGTGCGGTTTATATGAATGCAGGCGCCTATGACGGGGAGATGGCACAGATCGTCACATCGGTAAGGGCATTGAATTATTCGGGAGAACCGGTGGTATTTCGCGGGGAAGAGATGAACTTCGGATACCGGAAGAGCCGCCTGAAGAAAGAGGCACTGTATGCCGTAGAGGTAACGCTAAGGCTCCATCCGGCGGATCGCGAAGAGATCAAAGCAAAAACCGATGATCTGCAAAAACGTCGGAAAGAGAAACAGCCGCTGGAATATCCGAGCGCGGGAAGTACGTTTAAACGTCCGGAAGGAAATTTTGCAGGAAAGCTGATCCAGGAGGCTGGTCTTGCGGGAGCCTCGATCGGCGGAGCAGAGGTTTCGGAGAAGCATTGCGGCTTTATCATTAATCGGAAGCATGCGTCCGCATCGGATATTCGGGCGCTGATCACTTTGGTGCAGGAGAAGGTCAGAGCAAACAGTGGCGTGATGTTAGAGCCGGAAGTGATTTTCCTGGGAGAATTTCCCAAAGCATAAACAAGAAGGGAGACCAACATGAGATTCGTCGTCGTAACGGGCATGAGTGGGGGCGGAAAGAGAACTGCATTAAAGATGCTTGAAGATGCCGGATTTTACTGTGTGGATAATTTACCGGTATCGTTGGTGGAGAAGTTCGTGGAATTGCTCTCCACGCCAAACAGTGAGATTACCAAAGCGGCACTTGGCCTGGATATTCGTTCCAATCAGAAATTCGGAGAAGTGGAACGGATTTTGGATCAGCTGAAAAACAGCGGATACAACTTTGAGATTCTGTTTATGGATGCCAATGACCGGGTGCTCATCAAGAGATATAAAGAGAGCCGAAGACTTCATCCGTTGGAGACTTCGGGCGGTCGTATCGAGGAAGGCGTTCAGGAAGAGCGTGAAATCCTGGCCAATTTAAAGAAGAAGGCGGATTACGTCATCGATACGTCGAATCTGTTGACCAGAGAATTAAAGGAAGAACTGGATCGGATCTTTGTCAAAAACGAAGAATACAACAGTTTGATGATCAATATCGTTTCGTTTGGCTTTAAATACGGTATGCCGTCCGACTGTGATCTGGTATTTGATGTACGTTTTTTGCCGAACCCGTTTTATATTGATGAATTAAAGCATCAGACCGGCAATGACAAGGGCGTGCAGGATTATGTCATGAGCTTTCCGGAAGCACATGAATTTATGGACAAACTGACCGATCTGATCGAGTTTTTGATCCCGAATTATATCAAAGAGGGAAAGTATCAGCTCGTGATCGGGATTGGTTGTACGGGTGGACGCCATCGCAGCGTGACCCTGGCCAATGCACTCTATGACAGAATGAAGGATCAGGGTGACTATGGCCTGAAGATCTCGCACAGAGATGTACAGAACTAAATTCGCAGCAGGACCTGCAAACAGGACGGAGAGGGAAATCAGTGTCTTTTTCGAGTGATGTGAGGCAGGAAATTTCAACAAAAACAGATCGTAGCGAGGGCGCAAAGAGAGCGGAAGCAGCAGCGCTGTTAAAATTCGGGGCACAGAGAATCGAACTGTTCGAAGATGCATGGACCGTATTTATCCACAGGGAATACGACCTGACCCTGAAAAAATGCTTTACTTTGTTGCCAAAAACTTTTAAGATAGGGACGAACGCCGTGGCGCATGAAATCTATCTTTCCGCAAATTTTCCGTGGGAAGAGTATGATGTGACCAATGAGAAACTTCTCTCAAGTGCAGATGCAAAACGTGCGTTTATCAGAGGCGCCTTCATGGCATGCGGATCGGTAACGGATCCGGAGAAAAGCTATCATTTGGAATTTGTGCTCCATGATGATGCGGAAGCGGAGCTGATGAAGGGGCTGCTGGGCAACTTTGGTCTGGAAGCAAGAACGATTCACCGGAAAGGACATCCGGTCGTCTACTTAAAAGAAAGTGCGGCGATCAGTGATGTGCTGAATATCTGCGGGGCGCATGTCTCTTTGATGAAACTGGAAAATGACCGGATCATGAAAGAGATGCGGAATTCAGTTAACCGAAAGGTGAACTGCGAAACCGCAAATTTAGATAAGACAGTTGATGCGGCGAACAGACAGTTGGAAGAGATCAAGACGATCCGGGAAGAGATCGGGCTTGAGAATCTGCCGGATAATCTGCGGGAGATTGCAATGCTGCGGTTACAAAATCCGGAGTGCACTCTGCAGGAACTCGGAGAACTGTTGGATCCCCCGGTGGGAAAATCGGGCGTGAATCACCGCTTTCGGAAATTGGGTGAAATTGCCAGGCAACTTGGAACAGGGACGATCAAGTCTCAATGAGGGAAATGTGTAAGGAGACAGCTCTTTACACGTCGCAGACGTGCGATGAGGAGGAACGTTATGACAAAAAAATCTATGAAGATTCAGTTGGAAAATGGTCTGGAAGCAAGACCGGTTGCCGTACTTGTACAGACGGCAAGCCAGTATGAAAGTACCATTTACATTGAATGCGACGGGAAAAAGGTCAATGCCAAGAGCATCATGGGAATGATGAGTCTGGCGCTGGATACCGGCGAAGAGATTGTCGTTGCTGCGGACGGTAAGGACGAGAAGGATGCCATTGACGGTATCGAAAAATTCCTGTCCGATAAATAAAGAACAATACCGAATGAATTCATTCGGTTGTTAAGCCTTAGGCGCTTAAGCGTCTTGGTAATAACTAACAATAAGGAGGTTCATATTATGGCATTGGTTTCTGCAACAGAGATGCTGCAAAAGGCAGTAGCTGGCCACTACGCTGTAGGTCAGTTCAATATCAATAACCTGGAGTGGACAAAAGCAATTCTTTTGACTGCTCAGGAATTAAACTCTCCGGTCATTCTTGGTGTATCTGAAGGTGCCGGTAAATACATGGGCGGCTATGACGTCGTTATGGGAATGGTAAATGCACTGATCAAAGATCAGAACATTACGGTTCCGGTTGCGGTACATCTGGATCATGGTACCTATGATCACTGCTATAAGTGCATCGAAGCAGGTTTCCCGTCAATCATGTTTGACGGATCTCATTATTCTATCGAAGAGAACGTTGAAAAGACTCGTGAACTCGTAAAGGCAGCACACGATAAGGGTGTTTCCATCGAGGCAGAAGTCGGTTCCATCGGTGGTGAAGAAGACGGTGTCGTAGGTATGGGCGAGTGCGCAGATCCGGCACAGTGCAAGATGATCGCAGATCTGGGTGTAGATTTCCTGGCAGCAGGTATTGGTAACATCCATGGTAAGTATCCGGCAAACTGGAAGGGACTTCAGTTTGATGTTCTCGCAGGTGTTCAGGAGAAGACCGGTACACTTCCGCTGGTATTACACGGTGGTACAGGTATTCCGGATGATCAGATCACCAAGGCAATTTCTCTTGGCGTTGCAAAGATCAATGTAAATACAGAATGCCAGCTGGTATTTGCAGAAGCAACCAGAAAGTATATTGAAGCAGGTAAGGATCTTGAAGGCAAAGGCTTTGATCCTCGTAAGCTTCTTGCACCGGGTACCGAAGCAATCAAGGCGAAGGTAAAAGAGAAGATGGAACTGTTCGGTTCTGTCGGAAAAGCATAAGTAGAACAATACAGGGTGTGTACGAGTCTTTCGTACACACCCTGTTTTTTAATTATAGTTAAAATGAAATAAAAAATCCCCATAAAAGGGAGGATGCCAGGTAAAGTTTCCTTCACCTGGCATTTATTATGAAAAAGTTATTTAAAAAGAGATTGTCATATTCAGGATAAGATCTCAACCGGAAGTTTCTGTTTCTGTTGTGATCTTATACTGACATTATATAGACGAGTTTTGTCGATTTCGTGATTTTCGCGTAAAGGTTCTTTTAATAAAATATGAACAAACTGTAAACGCGCAGACTTCCCTTTGCTGAAAATTAAACCGTTTCAGGCTCCGGGAAAGAAACTCCGAAGGTCTCTACCGTAACGGATTTTAATTTTTGTTCAGCCATCGGACGATCCATATAATCGGTCGGAACTTCGGCAATGGCATTGACAACGTCCATACCTTCGATGACTTTACCGAAGGCTGCGTAAGCGCCGTCTAAGTGCGGGGCATCTTTGTGCATGATAAAGAACTGGCTGCCGGCGGAGTTGGGATCCATTGCACGAGCCATGGAAAGAACGCCTGCGGTATGCTTTAAGTTATTCTCAAAGCCGTTCTGGGCAAATTCTCCTTTGATCCCATAGCCCGGGCCGCCCATGCCGGTACCGTCCGGATCGCCGCCCTGGATCATAAAGCCGCGGATGATACGATGAAAGATCACGCCATCATAGAAATTGTGGTTGATCAGGGAAATAAAGTTATTGACAGTGTTCGGGGCAATCTCAGGATAGAGCTCTGCCTTGATCACACTGCCATCACTCATGGTAAATGTTACAATAGGATTCTGTGCCATTTGTAAATTCCTTTCTTTGTACAGATTGATTATAATAAAGAATACCGTAAGTATGGTACGAATACTATTTATTGTAGACGTAAGAGGGGATATCGGTCAAGAAATGATATTACGCGAGATACGCATGAAACTCATACATGCATCGGTGCAGCAGAGCGCGGTGTTACAGGAGGCGCTTGGGCACTGGAACAGGCAGCTGGAAGAAGAGGTGAGAACAGCCGGAAAAGCGCAGAAACAGCAGGGGGCAGATCCGGAAGATGACCAGGACGATGCAGCACGGATGGAAGAAGTTCTGGTCCTGACGGATGATCCGGAATGTGCGCTTTTGCTCTTTCGTCAGGGGATCGCGGTGATCGGCGTCTCTTTTGATGGTGCAGGAGCAGTGTTTACCGGGATCCCGTACGTGTATGAAGATCCGCAGGAAGCGAATTTGCGGGATTTGGAGAGGACCTGGAGGCGTTTTCGGAATTTGCCCTGGGAGATCGGGCAGACAAAGCGGTGTCTGATCCGGGAGACGAGTGTTGCGGATGTCGATGCGTTTTACCGGATCTATGCGGAGCCCTCGATCACCAGATATACGGAAAATCTTTTTGCAGATCCGGCAGAAGAGCGGGCTTATACACAGGACTATCAAAAGCATGTATATGCCTTTTACGGGTTTGGGATGTGGACCATTTGCAGGAAAGATACCGGGGAAGTGATCGGCAGGGCCGGGATATCGATGCGGGAAGGATTTGAACTGCCAGAACTTGGCTACATCATTGCGGTTCCGTATCAACAGCAGGGATATGCAAGTGAAGTGTGCCGGGCCATCCTCGAGATCGGTCAAACCGAGTACGGGATGGATGCATTTCAAATCCTGACGGAGTCAGAGAATACGGCATCGATCAAACTTTGTGAGAGACTGGGATTTGTCTATGCCGATCAGGTTGAGGTTGGCGGCAAGTCGCTTGCGCGCTATTTGTTACAAACATAAACTATCGTTCGTAAAGCTTTCACAGAATTTTGGTAATGTGTTAAGATAAACATTGTATATCGCGCGAGCTCCTCGGGCGACTTGAAGTATGAGAGCGGGAAGTATTTATGAGAATTACGGTAGAAGATGTAAAAAAAGCCAATGATCCGAATGTACAGGCAGACGGGATCGACACAAAAGAAGCGCAAGGGGCGCAGCAGGGTTCGACAGAGCCTGAGACACTGAAGGAAGCACTGCGCGAGGATTTCAAAAAAGAGAAAAAGAAACTTTCCGAACTGCACGGAACACAGAAGATCGAATATCTTTGGGATTACTACAAATGGGTCATCTGGGTGATCCTGGGAATTGCAGTTGTGGTCAGCATTATCGTGACTTCCGTGACCAACTCTCATAAGGTGGAGCTGTTCGGTATCATGATGACGGATGTCTATACAGAGCATTCGGATAATGCACCGTTGCAGGAAGCGCTCTTTGAGAAGCTCTCTTCCGAAGAGAATGCAAAGAATGAGTATATCTATATTGATACGTCAAGCTATACGACCAACGGCGAGCTGGATTATGAGTATGCGATGCAGTTGACGGTCCATATGGCAGCGGGAGAACTGGATATGCTGATCCTGCCGAGCTCGGTGTATGAGACCTATGACAATGACGCGTTCTATTCGATCGAAGAGCTCTTTGGCAGTGAATTTGTCGAGAAATATCAGGATACGGTTGTCGGAGACGGCATTAATATCACAGAGAATGAAGTGCTGGCATCCTACGGATACTCCTTTAAAACAGACGGAATTCTGGTGGTATGTGTCAATGCGGAACATTTGGATGCGGTTGTGGAATTTTTAAAGATGATCGGATATGACGCAGAACTGTAGAGGAAGAGAACATGACAAAGAAGAATAAAAGCCTGATCAGCATTCTGGTCGTTGCAGTGCTGGCGATCGTGATCGCGCTGATCGCAATGCGGTTTATTGCGAACTATGTAATGACAGAGGATTCCACGCTTGCCATTTTAAGTACAGAAGAGGGGAGCGGAATAGAGTTTGATGGGAAATTCAGCATCGGCGGCTCCAGTATCGCACTTCGTTCCGTAACGCTGATACCGAAATCCGCCAAATATGAGACCCTGAGTGCAGAGATCAATCTGGACGGAGAGTTCGTGATCACGGGGGTACTGGCAGATATTGTTTATGATCTGAAAATGGAGACAACGCAGGGGGAGACTTATGAGGGAGAAGTGTTGTTTTATACCGACAGCAGTCGCTCCGGCTATACCAACCTGGTGGACGGGATCGATTTTCAGGTTTCCGGAGAGCGCAATCAGATCGTGACGGATCTGATCCTCAACAGCAAAGGAAAGATCAATTGCAGCAATGCCTATTAAATAAGAGCCTATGAAATAAGATGAGCGCCGGCACAATGATCTGGGGTCTGTCAAGTAGATAGGCAAAATAAACAAAATAACATCAAAAGAAAAGGTGGTCACATAACGGTGATCACCTTTTGCTACGTTGATGGTTGTAGCCATCATAATTATCCTTGGTCTGCTTGTTGACTACTA
>JAILPR010000097.1 GCA_024699355.1 Lachnospiraceae bacterium | reverse complement strand
ACGATCAGATACGCATTCTCCGAAAGCGCTGCCACCATGCTGCGCTCTTTGCCATCCTTCACAAACGGCAAAAAGCACTCATCCACCACCAGGTAGATATGTTGCCGGCTGCAGTAAGAGGCGATATCACGCAAGAGCTGTGCATCGATACAGTTGCCGACCGGATTGTTCGGTTGACATAAAAATACCATTTCGGTTTCCGGATGTTCCTGCAGCGATGCCAGGAAATCCTCATCGAGTGCGTACTGGTTCTCTTTTTTCAAATAGTGATAAATGATCTTGCATCCGATCATCGATAAGGCTCTGGCATAGCCCGAAAACGTCGGCGCACAGATCATGGCTGCCCGGGGCATGATCGCTCCCGTCGCCATTCGTAAGAGGTCTGATGCACCCGCACCGATCAGGATCTGCTCTTCGGGAACGCCCCAGTGTACGCTGAGTGTCTGCGTTAGTCCGGTACAATCCTGATCCGGATAATGGGTCAGATCATCGATCCCTGCGATCAATGCCTCCCTGACGCCCTTTGCCAGACCGAGTGGATTGATGTTGACCGAAAAATCCAGTCGCACCTCTTTATCATAAATTTCTCCGCCGTGATGATATTCGCTCATCCGATGACTCCTTTGATGATCCAGATCCGAAGCCCAAGGCCGATCAGTAGCGCCAGTGCTTCCGTGACAAACATCAAACGGTTGGCCCGTCTGATATCTTCTGCTTCAATTTCTCTTGTTGCATCGCCGATGGTCGGCTTTTGCACAAGTTTCCCAAAATAGACGGCATCTCCCGCAAGCTTTACCCCCAGTGCTCCTGCGCAGACACTCTCTGTCTGTGCGGAATTCGGGCTTTTATGATTGTAGCGGTCTCTGCGGAAGATCCGCAATGCACCTTTTCCATCCATGCCGCAAAGATTTGCCGCACAGATCATCAAAAGGGCACTGATCCTGGCCGGGATAAAGTTCACAACATCATCCAGTTTTGCCGCGATCGTTCCGAAATACCGGTATCTGTCGTTATGATAGCCGATCATGGAATCCATGGTATTGATGGATTTATACAGCACCCCGAGTACCGGGCCGCCGATCAGCAGATACATAAGCGGCGCGATCACGCCATCCGATGTATTCTCCGCAACCGTCTCCACAGCTGCTCTGGTGATTCCCGCTTCATCAAGCGCATCGGTATCCCTGCCGACGATCATCGACACGGCCATCCTGGCCCCCTCGACATCGCCCCGTTGCAACGCCGCATAGACACGGTAAGATGCATCCCTCAGGTTCCTTGCCGCCAGCATCTGTGCACTGATGATGCTGCAAACGATCAGTCCCGCGATCTCATGCACCCGAAAGGCCAGCAGTATGATCAGCCAGGTGATCCCTGCCGGAATGAGTAACGTGCAAAGCACCAGGATCAGGCTCTTTGCATATTGTTTGCCCTGTTCTTCCTGTGGCCGGCATAAAGCCCGATCCAACCTGCCGATCAGCGCGCCGATCGCGCGAATCGGATGTGGCAGCTGTTCCGGATCTCCGATCACCAGATCAATCAGATAGCCGATCAGCACACTCCATGTGATCATATGATTCCTCCGATATCGGCGATAGTGCCTTCAGATCCGTGAACCGGATCCCTTCCGCCGTTTGTATGAGTTTGCAGCAATACCCCTCGGCATTGCCGCACTGATAAGCAAATTCCTGTGACGGATCCGGTCCGTACATACCGCAGAGCGCCATGATCGTTCCGCCATGCACAACCAGCGCAAGACGCATCGGCGCCTGGGGTTTTTGCGCCGGCGCCTGGGGTTTTTGCATCGGCGCCTGTGGTTTCCCCTGCCATAGCATTTCCTGTGCCGTTACAAGCGCACGTTCAAAGCCGGTTTTGATGCGTGCATGATACGCATCTCGCCCTTCTCCGTCCGGAAACGGAATCGTATCCAGACTGTCGATCCAGGCCTGATACTCCGGATCCCCGTTTAATTCGTTGTAATTTCGATATTCCCACTTGCCAAAGTTTCGCTCCGAAAGCGCCGGAATTTCCATGAGCGGCACACCCGGATACAGGATCCGGCAACTCTCGATGCACCGTTTCATCGGTGTCGTGATCACCAGATCCGGCGTCTCAGATAACATGTTTGCCCGCGCAAGGAGCTGTCTTCTACCAGGTTGACATAATGATTCATCCGTCGTACCGACGTAGCGTTTCTCCTGATTTCCCGGCGTCATCCCGTGCCGGATCATGATCAGTTCGATCTCATCCTTCACTTGATCTGTACCCCGATTCCCGCAATGACACGGTCCACGCGCCATGCATACTTGGTCAGGACGCACATCGTTCGGCCGACCTGCTCCCGAAATGCACGGTCACTTACATCAAGTGGGACGACCCCGCAGCCCACTTCGTTACAGATCAGGATCTGTTCCGCAGACTCCTCGATCATATGAACCAGTGTCGCCGTCGGGTCCTTGCCTTCTTCCATCAGTCTCCGGATCACTTCCTGAAGCTGATCGATGATCCGAAACTGCGCCATGACAGAGAGATCATCGCTTTGTCCGTGAAAGACTTCTGTTTCGTTGCAGCCGCTAAGTTTCAGGGCATAAGCCAGTTTTCCCTGATATGCACCTCCGAGAATTATTTGCATAGCTCCTCCTTATGGCGGATCGCACAGCCATAGACGACCTCCGTCACCCTGCTGCTCTCCTTTGCAAAATACTGATGTAACCGCCCCATCAGACGGATATAAGATGTTGTCATCTCGTCATAGTCGACCCCGTCGGAATAGATCTCATTGCTCACGATGATCAGGTGTCCGACACTGTTTGCCAACTGATCGATCTCCTGCGTCAGAATGTCAAAACAATCATCCTCCCAGACCTCTCGTCCGCTTCCCCGCGCATGCAATGCTTCCGCCTCCGGTGCGAACATGACATTGGCTGCCAGATTTGAGAGACATTCCAGCAATACGATGCTGTCGGGATGATCTTTGACCGCATCACACGCTTCCTGCATGGATACCGGACATTCCAGGGTGATAAACCCCTTCCCCGCACGAAGCGCCCTGTGACGTTCGATCCGCTCCATCGCCTCTGCGCCGTCATTCCACATCGTTGCGACGTAAAACATGGGCGATCTGGGAGATCGTTTCTTCAGAGCCAAAGCCTGTGCTTCCGCATATTCCGATTTTCCGCTGGCGCTGCCGCCGGTGATCAAATGCATCATGCTGCTCACTTTCACTTCTTGCTAAAACGAGAAATAGTCCTTGGGGATCCAAGGACTGTTCTCATTCGATTGTCGATTTTGATTAGATTGTCGCAAGTGCCTGCTTGATGTCTGCGATCAGATCCTCTTTGTCTTCCAGACCCAGAGACATTCTGATCATGCCTGCCGGGATCCCGGCTGCCGCAAGCTGTTCCTCGCTCATCTGACGATGTGTGGAGGTCGCCGGATTTAAACAGCAGGTTCTGGCATCCGCAACATGCGTCTCGATGGCTGCCAGTTTCAGATGCTTCATAAAGGATTCTGCAGCTGCTCTGCCGCCTGCCAGTTCGAAGGATACGACACCGCATCCGCCGTTCGGCATATATTTCTTTGCGATCTCATAATACGGGCTGCTCTCCAGACCCGGATAATTTACGCTGACCACCTGTTCCTGCTGCTCTAAGAACTTTGCTACAGCCAGACCGTTTTCAACGTGTCTCGGCATTCTGACATGCAGCGATTCCAGGCCGAGGTTTAAGATAAAGGCGCTCTGCGGAGACTGTACACAGCCCAGATCACGCATCAGCTGGGACGTTGCCTTGGTGATGAAGGCTGCCTTCTGTCCGAACTTCTCTGCATACGTGATGCCGTGATACGACTCATCCGGTGTGCAAAGTCCCGGATACTTATCCGCATGTGCCATCCAGTCAAAATTACCGGAATCCACGATCGCACCGCCGACTGCGGCACCATGACCGTCCATGTACTTGGTCGTCGAATGTGTAACGATATCTGCGCCCCACTCGATCGGTCTGCAGTTGACCGGTGTCGGGAAGGTGTTATCCACGATCAGCGGAACACCATGTGCATGCGCAACTTTTGCAAACTTCTCAATATCCAGTACCGTCAGGGCCGGATTGGCGATCGTCTCGCCGAACATCGCTCTGGTATTGTCCCTGAACGCTGCATTTAATTCTTCTTCGGATGCATCCGGTGCCACAAAGGTCACTTCGATGCCCATCTTCGCCATGGTCACGCCCAGCAGATTAAAGGTACCGCCGTAAATGGAAGAGGAAGATACGATATGGCTTCCCGCCTCACAGATATTAAAGAGCGCAAAGAAGTTCGCCGCCTGTCCGGAGCCGGTCAGCATTGCCGCGCTGCCGCCCTCAAGCTCTGCGATCTTTGCCGCAACCATATCGCAGGTCGGGTTCTGCAGTCTGGAATAAAAATAGCCGCTTGCCTCTAAATCGAAGAGCTTACCCATATCCTCACTGGTCGCATATTTAAAGGTGGTGGACTGCACGATCGGGATCTGGCGCGGTTCGCCGTTTCCCGGAGTATAGCCCCCCTGTACACATTTGGTATTGATCTTGTAGTTACTCATTTAAATCTTTTCCTCCGTCTCCTCGTTCATCTCTACGGATGATGTTCTCATCTCTGCCGTTCAGGTCGCAGTCACCCAAAGTGAATTATACCATAGATACGGCATTGTAACGCCTTTTTGCGCCAATGCTTTTGTAAAAAAATCACTCCGATACACTTTTCTCAAAATGCTGATAATCCTTGACGCTCTTCCAGTCTCCGCCCCAGGTAAATCCATGCTCGCAAAACAGCTGATACGCAAGATCTTCTTTCGTGATCTTATGTGCAAACTCTGCCGAGCGATCGGCATAGTCCTGTGCTCCTTCCGGAGAGATCTCGCCTTTCTTGTTTACATAAGGATTAAATAACGGATTTATGTCAACTGCTAATCCCTGCGCATGATTGGATAATTTATGGGTGCCTGCGATATAGCGGAAATTAAACGCCGACGTATTATTTGCTTCCATCGAACGCTCATCATCCGCATCAAAGTCATCCACCAGATGAATCGATCCGATCTGATATTCCGCCTCATAGAGCGACTCAAAGATTTCCAGCAGATCCTGTGCGATCGCCTGATTGCAGACCATCTCGCCCAAGGCTGTTTCACCGTCAAAGTTTACATAAGTGATCTGCAGGTAGCGAAGATCCGCCATCGGGATCGTACAATCTTCCGGATAGCTCTTGCCAAGCATGCGCTCCTGCACTTCCTGCGGGACCGGCGCACTTGTAAAGACCGGCTCCTGCACGACGCTTCCGCTCACCTCATCTCCGGTCTCAGATACATCTACGGTCTCTGTCTCAGCCGTAGCCGCGGTCTCAGATGCGGCATACTCACCTGGTGCGGATGTCTCTGCTGCCATCATACTCTCACTGATGATCGATGCACGCTCCGCTGTGCCAGCCGGATCTCCTGCCGCACTCCCGCAACCGGCAAGCACCATCAGGCAGATTTCAGCGATCAGAATGCCTCGCCTGCTCACTTGATCACCAGCTCTACCGGACAATGATCCGAACCAAAGATCTCCGTATGGATCGCTGCGCTTTCATAGCGGTCCTTGAGACGCTCCGATGTGATAAAGTAGTCGATCCTCCATCCGGCGTTTTTCTCACGCGCATGGAACCGGTAAGACCACCAGGAATAGGTATCCGCATCCTCCGGATAGAAATATCTCCAGGTATCGATAAAGCCGCTTGAAAGGATGGTCGACATCTTCGCACGCTCCTCATCCGTAAAGCCGGCATTTTTATGGTTCGTCTTCGGATTCTTCAGATCGATCTCTTCATGCGCCACATTTAAATCGCCGCAAAAGATAACCGGCTTCTTCTCATCCAGACGCTTGATATAAGAGAGGAAATCATCTTCCCACTGCATCCGGTAGTCCAGACGCTTTAACCCGTCCTGTGAATTCGGGGTATAGCAGGTGATGAAATAAAAGTCCTCAAATTCCAGCGTGATCACACGGCCCTCATGGTCGTGTTCCTCGATCCCCAGCCCGTAGCTGACCGAAACAGGAGTTTTCTTCGTAAAGATCGCCGTCCCGGAATACCCTTTTTTCTCCGCATAATTCCAATACTGCTCATAGCCGGGCAGATCCATTTCGATCTGTCCTTCCTGAAGCTTGGTCTCCTGCAGACAAAAAATATCCGCATCCAGCGCATGGAAGCTGTCCATAAAATCCTTCCCCATCACCGCGCGCAGTCCGTTTACATTCCATGAGATCAGTTTCATTCGATTCTTCCTTTCCTAAGTGAAATACTAGATCAGGCCAAGCCTCTCAAGCCCGTGCTGTATGCCATCCTCAAACATCGAGTCCGTGACAAAGTCCGCCATATCGATGATATCCTGCACGCTGCCGCCCATGGCCACCTTCGTGCGGCATGCCTGAAACATCGTATAATCGTTCATGCTGTCGCCAAAGCAGATGCTCTCGCTGATCGGGATCTGAAGCGCCTTGCAAAGCGTCTCCACCGCCGTCCCCTTCGTATGTCCCTTGACGGTAAATTCCACGGTCCATCTGGCCATGCCGCGGTAATGCTGAATGTAGTCATACCACGGAGTCAGTGCCGCGATCGCACCGTCGATGTCGCTGATCCCGCTCCGGATCTTGGCGCTGCACTTGGCAATTCCCAGGCGCTGCTCATTGCCGCGGATCGTCCGGAATCTGCTGCCGAGCTGCTCCCGGATGATCACCGCCAGATGATCGATGTCATCGGTATATTCCTCCGGATCAAAATACATATAGTTGGTGCCTTCCAGTACCGGGATCATCCGGTACTGCCGCAGGATCTCCACGGTCTTTAACGCCAGCGCCGGATCCACTTCAACGTTTAACAGGATCTTCCCCTGGTGGCTGATATAGGCCCCGCCGTTGGCGATATAGCCGGTAAATGCCATTCGCCGCAGTTCATCCGGTACATAACTGTACGCCCGTCCGGTACACAGGATCGCTTCATGTCCGTTGTCTACCAGACGCTCGATCGCACGCCTGGTACTTTCCGGGACACCGGTCCGCATATCCAGCACCGTCTGGTCCGCATCAAAAAACACAATTTTTTTCATCCTACTCCTCATGCGCATGGCGCAAGCGAGCGAGGAACGTTTCCTTGTCCCTCGCTCGCATCACTTGCTTTTGTTACAGTAAATACGTCGGCAGTTCTGTATAGATGCCGGAGATGGCATTGAATTTCATCTCGTGGATGGTATCCATTGTGATCACGGAGCTGCGTACCGTTGTCTCTCTCTTTGCGGCCGGTTTCTTTGCCGGTGCTGCCTTCTTTGCAGGTGCCTTCTTTGCTGTCGCCTTCTTTGCAGGTGCTGCCTTCTTTGCCGGCGCCGCTTTCTTTGCTGTCGCTGCCTTTGCAGGTGTCGCTGCCTTTGCCGCTGTCGCTGCCTTTGCCGGTGCCGCTGCCTTTGCCGGTGCCTCGGTCTTTACAGGCGCTGCTGCCGGAGCTGCACTTTTTGCCTGTTCACTCTTTGCCGCTCTGATAATGCTCCCCTTACCTACTGACATAATGCCTCTACCTCCTTCGCCAATGCGATAAACTCATTTGCACTTCTGCTGCTCTTTTTATATACCAGCACAGGTTTGGAATTATCCTGTGCCCATTCTACGGCACTATCCACATGGATATGCGTATCAAACACTTTTACTTCCTCGACTTCCTGCAGTGTCTCGAGGGTCTGCTTATAGTAATTCTTACGCTCATCTACCTTGGTGATCGCGATTCCCATGATCGACAGATCCGGTGCGATCTCCTCCGTGGAATGCAAAAATTCAAACATATTGGCCAGGCCGAACAACCCCCAGGGAGATGCTTCGACCGGAACGATCATATAGTCGGAGGCGCACAGAATGTTCATCACCCATCCGCCCAGCGTCGGAGGCGCATCGATCAAAATAAAATCGTACTCCCCGGATGCTTTGATGGATTTTAATCCTTTGCGCAGGATCAGTTCCCTTTGCCATTTGGCAAACAACTCATACTCGATGGAACTCATGAGCGTCGAAGAGGGAATGATGTCGAGATGTTCATACGGTGTCGGGATGATAAACTCTTTCAGATCCAGACCGTCCTTCACCGCCGTATATAGATTGTGGCCGCTCTGCGCAAACTCCAGTACCTTATCCTCTTCAAAGAACGATAAGGACAAATTCAGCTGCATATCGCCGTCGACCAGCAATACCCGATATCCCATCGTTGAAAGTGCATACCCCACATTGGAACAGCAGGTGCTCTTTCCGCTGCCGCCCTTATTATTGCAAAAGCAGATGGTTGTACTCTTCTTCATGTCCTGCCCCCAAATCTCCTATGCTGTGATCAGTGTACCTGCTTTGCCTTTGACCGCTTCCGTCGCATGCTCCTGCGAAGTGATGATGACGCTGCCCGAAGGATTGCTCTTCAGATAGGAGATCGCCGCTTCGATCTTCGGCAGCATGGTGGTCGCTTCAAACTCGCCCTGACGGATCATCTCTTCCGCCTGTGCGACGTTCATCCGCTCGATCGGCTTTTGCTGCGGTGTGCCAAAACTCTGATATACCTGCGGTACGCCGGTTAGGATCAGCATAATGTCCGCATTCAGATCTCCCGCAAGTTTCCCTGCGATCGCATCCTTTTCAATGACCGCGGATGCACCCTTTAAAATATGATTCTGCTCAATGACCGGGATCCCGCCACCGCCGCAGGCGATCACGATCTGGCCTGCATCGGACAGTGCTTTGATCGCATCGATCTCAACGATGTCGATCGGCTTGGGTGCCGCAACGATACGGCGGAAGCCCTTGCCCGGCTCCTCGATCACGTAATTTCCTTTTTTCACTTCGGTATCGGCATCCTCTTTGGACATATAGCGGCCGATCTTCTTGGTCGGTGCATAAAATGCCTCATCGTACGGATCTACCGTAACCTGTGTCAGGATCGTGCTGACCGTACGGGAAATGCCTCTGGAGAGCAATTCCGAACGCAGCGCATTCTGAATATCATATCCGACATAGCCCTGACTCATCGCAGAGCAGACACACATCGGTGCCGGTGTGTAATCAATATAAACTCGACGCAGCTCGGTCATGGCCTTATGGATCATGCTCACCTGCGGTCCGTTGCTGTGCGTAATGGTCAGCGCAAATCCTGCTTCCACCAGATCCGCCAGCGCCTTTGCCGTCACCGCAACCGCATCCTTCTGTTCGTTAGTCGTATAACCAAGTGCATTATGTCCGAGCGAAACTACCGCTTTTTTCTTTTCCATGAACTGCCTCCGTCTGTATCTTACGATTTCTGTACTGTTTCATTTTAGCATTGTCGTGCAAGTGCGTAAATAGCCATGGCGCCACAAATGTGCTAAGATATGGCTGTTATGTTTGATACCAAAGGGGGCATTTTTACGTTACATTTTGCTGTTCAAAATAAAAGAAAAAATATCTTGTTTTCCATTGTCGCGCTCGTGCTTCTGACCGCCTGTGGCGATGCCGCACACTCCTCCGGCTCTCCGGAAGAGCATCCTGCCGCCTATGTCGCGCAGGCAGAGACCGGTGCTGCAAAAGATACCGTAGAAGATGATACCGCCGCGGCAGGAGAGACCTTCGGCGAAGATGCCGCTCTCTCCGGCAATGATCCATCTGCCGGTGCTGCAGCCGGCGGCGGAAACGCCGCAGACGTCTCCGGCAATGACTTATCCGGCAGCGGCGATCACGCTGCGGATGTCTCCGGCAATGACCCATCCGGCTTTGCGCACAGTGCCTGGATAACGGACCATGAGAAGGTCAAAGGCATCTATGTCACCGGTCCCATGGCCGGCTCTTCAGGCATGGAGGATCTTATCAGCCTGATCGATGAGACAGAGCTTAACGCCGTGGTCATCGACATCAAGGATGATAACGGCAATATCACCTTTTTATCGGACCGGGCCTCTGTCGCTTCGACCGGTGCATCCGTCAATTACATCCGGGATATCGATGCCCTGATGCAGACACTCAAAGACCATCAGATCTACACGATCGCCCGCATCGTCTGCTTTAAGGATCCGACCCTTGCCGCGGCAAGAGAAGACCTGGCACTAAAGACCGCATCCGGCACCCCTGTCACCGACGGCAACGGCCTTGCCTGGGTCAATCCTTGCAGCGAAGATGTTTGGGCATATCTGACTGATGTCGCTTTGATGTGCAAAGATCTCGGCTTTGATGAAGTGCAGTTTGACTATGTCCGCTTCCCGGTCGGCAAAGATGCTTCCGCTGCCGATTACGGCGTTGAAATAAGCGGCGATACCCGCCACACCTATATCGAAGGATTTTTAAACTATGCGGCGGAGAAACTCCACGAAGCGGATATGCCTGTTACCGCCGATGTCTTCGGCACGATCATCGGCTCTGCGGTCGATGTCGCCTCGGTCGGACAGGACTATGCCGCACTGGGCGGGATCCTCGATGCCATCTGTCCGATGATCTACCCGTCGCACTACGCTCCGGGTGTCTTTGGTCTGGATGTGCCCGATGCGCATCCGTATGAAACGATTTATGCGGCGCTCACCGGCTCCAAAGAAGAGCTTGCGGATATCCCCGCAGAGAACTGTGCGATCGTTCGCCCCTGGCTTCAGGCCTTTACCGCCGGCTGGGTCACCGGACACATCAAGTACGATGATGCCGCGATCAGAGCGCAGATCAATGCGGTCACCGATGCCGGCTATGAAGAATGGATTTTATGGAATGCGGCCAACCGCTATCATTTTTAGAAACATGCGCCACCGGGCGCACAACAAAAAACAGCCCCGACTACTGTCAGGGCTGTTTTTTGTAAAACAAGGGGGAGATATGAAAAAGTGTATAAGAAGCAAGTACATCCAAAAGGAGGGGGTAGTTTCCTTTTAGTGTTTTCGCTCCTCGCTTCTATGATCATACTATACAAGATAAATATGTCAGAAATGTGGACGTTTTCCAAAAAAAGAAAGAATTGATTCTTAAGAAATCATAAAAAACCGGCTCCCTTTCAGAAACCGGTTTTCATGATTTTTGTTGTATTTTCGCCGTTTTCAGGCATTTTGGGAAATGACGGTGAGAAGTGCCCCGATCATAATTGCGAAATCCGAAATGTTAAAAATCACCCTGCGGATCTTCGGATTCCTTGCCCCGATCCGGAAATAATCCACGACATATCCCTTGGATAACCGGTCATAGGTGTTACTGAAAGCACCGCCGAGAAGGAGCGATAGGCCAAGTTTGAGCAGATGATTTCCCTTTTTGCCCAAAGTCAGCACAAAAACCACAGCGATCAGGATCGTAAAGACCACCGAGATTCCCTGCATGATCTTTGGCGTATGCTGTCCGAGATTCAGGGCTGCCCCATGATTATGATACCGTGTCAGCAAAAGTTTCCCTCCTGCGACCGGACGATCTTTCCCGATCGTCAGATCGTTTTCTGCCCGATCCTTCAGTCTTGCATCCAATGCGGCGATCCCGATGGAGATCGCGGGATACCGGGACATTTGAAAAGGTTTGCTGTTTCTCAACGCATTCGCCATCTTATTCCCCGTCTGTCGTCTCTTCCTGCGTCTGTTTTTCAGGATCATTTTCAGAGTCTTTTTCAGGCAGTGCCTTAGGATCCTTCTTTGGCAGTGCCGCTTCTCCGCGCAGTTCGATCACCGGTCCGCCTTTCCCTTCGATATAGTCTCCGGTAATGGTCACGGTGCCGATATTTTCATCCTTCGGGATTTCATACATGATATCAAGCATGAATTCCTCGATGACCGCACGCAGTCCTCTGGCGCCGGTCTCACGCTCCAGCGCTTTCTTTGCAATAGCATGCAGTGCACTGTCATCAAAAAGGAGCTGTACTTCATCTAATTCCAAAAGCTTTTGATACTGCTTTAAGATCGCATTTTTCGGCTCTTTTAAGATCCGGACGAGCGCATCCTCATCCAGATTTTCAAGGGTGCACAAAATCGGCAGACGACCGACGAATTCCGGGATCATGCCGAACTTCTTGACATCTTCCACCGTTGCCTGAGAAAGCAGATTCTTTTCTTTGTCAAAGCGGTCTTTCAGTTCTGCACTAAAACCGATGCTGGTCTGCTTGGAAAGTCTCTGTTTGATGACTTCTTCCAGTCCCGGAAATGCACCGCCGCAGATAAAGAGGATGTTTCTGGTATTGACCGTTTCCAGCGGTACCATGGCATTTTTGCTGTTTGCACCGACCGGCACCTCTACCTCTGCGCCCTCTAACAGTTTTAAGAGTCCCTGCTGAACGGATTCACCGCTGACATCCCGGGACGTCGTATTTTTCTTCTTTGCGATCTTATCGATCTCATCGATAAAGATGATACCGGTCTCTGCTTTGGCCACATCATTGCCTGCCGCAGCCAGGAGCTTGGATACCACGCTTTCGATATCATCGCCGATATAACCGGCCTCTGTCAGTGTCGTTGCATCCGCGATGGCAAGCGGCACATTTAACAGTTTTGCCAGTGTCTGCACCAGATAAGTCTTACCGGAACCGGTCGGTCCCAGCATCAGGATGTTCGATTTTTCGATCTCGATCTCATCCATCGTATCTGTTGCGACACGTTTATAGTGATTGTAAACCGCCACCGACAGGATCTTTTTGGCCTGTTCCTGACCGATGACAAAGTCATCGAGCTGTGCCTTGATCTTATGCGGTGCCGGGATGTCTTCCAGCTTGATCGGCGGAAGGGTCTTGGTCGGTTTTTTCTTCACACGCTGGCGATTCGGGATCCCTGTCATATTCTGAAGATCTGCCAGATTGATGAAGCTGATGTTCGGGAACGGTCTGCCGGAAGACTTCTTTTCTTCCTGTGTATCCTCCGTTTCCGGTGCCTCTTCCTGCGTCGTCTGAGGATCGTCATCCTCATCGCTTTGAGACTGCTGCGTCGTCTCCACCGGGCTGATCCGCCCCTGTGCAGTTTCATTTTCGTCCGACTGTGATACCCCGTTCATGCCCGGGAATCCCGGAAATCCGGGAAAACCGTTCATCATCGGCATATTGGTCAGATCCATATTCTCCATGCCGTCTAATGTCTTATGCATGCAGTCATTACAGATATTGATCCCGCCCGGCAGACGAAACATTTTTCCTGCCTTGCTTTCCGGTCTGCGGCATACAAAGCAGACCTGGTCATATTCATTTTTGTCTTTCGGATCCTGCGGATCCTGATTGTCAAACTGATCGGTCATTCAAAAATCCTTTCACTTACTCTACGGTAACCGATTTAGCGAGGTTTCTCGGCTTATCTACATCACAACCTCTGCCGACCGCTACATAGTAGCCGAAGAGCTGCAGCGGAATGATCGCCAGAGAATTGGCGAATACCGGATCCGTCTGCGGGATGTAGATGGTATAGTCTGCCGCGCCTTCGGCGGCATGATTGTCCTCACAGGTCACAGCCATGACAAAGGCGCCTCTTGCTTTGACCTCTACGATATTGCTGACCGTCTTCTGGTACAGATCCGGCTGTGTGCAGACCGCAACAACCAGTGTTCCTTTCTCGATCAGCGAAATGGTACCGTGCTTTAATTCGCCGGCCGCATACGCCTCTGAATGGATATACGAAATTTCTTTTAACTTCAGCGACCCCTCCAGAGAAATGGCATAATCAATGCCACGGCCGATAAAGAACACTTCTCTGGCCGCCAGATAACGGTTGGCAAACTTCTGGATGTTCTCTTTATCCGTCAGCAGTCTCTCTACCTGATGCGGCAGCTTATCCAGGCTCTCGAGCAGCTGGTTGAAACGCTCCTGTGTGATGGTCTTCTTGACCTGTGCGAACTTCATGGCCAGCAGATACAGTGCGATCAGCTGTGCGGTATACGCCTTGGTCGTTGCGACAGCGATCTCCGGGCCTGCCCAGGTATACATAACATTGTCTGCTTCTCTGGCGATGGAACTGCCGACCACATTGACGATACCGAGGACCTTAAAGCCACGTTCTTTGGCCTCTCTGAGCGCTGCAAGCGAATCCGCCGTCTCACCGGACTGGCTGATGATGATCACCATGCTGCCCTCTTCGAGGATCGGATCACGATATCTGAATTCACTGGCCAGATCGGTCTCTACCGGGATCCTTGCCAGTTTTTCAATGACATATTTTGCCGTCACACCGGTATGATATGCACTACCGCAGGCAACGATGTGGATCTTGCGGATCGCCGCGATCTCCTCATCGCTCATGCCTAGCTCATCGATAACGATCTTGCCGTCACGGATTCTCGGGCTCATGGTATCGGTAATGGTCTTGGGCTGCTCATACATTTCCTTGAGCATGAAATGATCATAACCGCCCTTTTCCGCAGCATTGGCATCCCACTCGATGGTCACGGATTCTTTCTCGATCTCTTCCGCATCGATGTTGTAGAAGTGCATATGGTGACGATGGAGCTTTACGATCTCCTGATTGTCGACATAGTATACCTTGCGGGTATAGCGAAGGATCGCCGGTACATCGGAGGCGATGAAGCATCCGTCATCATTCTGACCGACGATCAGCGGGCTGTCTTTGCGAACCGCAAAGAGGGTATCCGGCTGATCATCAAACAAAATCCCCAGTGCATAAGAGCCTTCCACACGATGCAGGGTCTTAAAGATCGCCTCCATCGGATCGCCCTTATAGTAGTAATCCAAAAGATGCGCCAGAACTTCCGTATCGGTCTCGGAGCGGAACTTGTAGCCCTTTCCGGTCAGGAACTCTTTGATCTGCTGATAGTTCTCGATAATGCCGTTGTGTACGACAGCGATCGAATTTTTCTCGTTAAAATGCGGATGTGCGTTTTCGTTGGTCGGCTCGCCGTGGGTCGCCCATCTGGTGTGACCGATGGCAACATTTCCCGGCAGGGTCTCTCCGCCGTGGGTCAGCTCTTCCAACACTTTCAAACGTCCCGCTGCCTTCTGATAGCGCAGGCACTTGCCGTCAAAAACGGCGATGCCGGCCGAGTCATATCCTCTGTATTCGAGTTTGCTCAGTCCGTCTAATACAAGCGGTGCTGCGGGATTCATTCCCACATATCCGACAATACCACACATAGTCTCCTCCTTCTCGCCGCAGGATCAGTTTGTTTTATCCCACTTGCGATACCAGTATTCCTGATTCATTGTATATTTTAATATTCTCTTATGTGAAAGCTTTTGATAGCGCTTTCCCATCCGATAGCCCAAAAATTTGCTGCCGCTGGCCGTGATCAGTCTCGGGATCTGTCTCCCTTCGCCAATACTCCGTAAATATGCGGCCGTGGCCTTCACCAGCCGGATCCCTTCCGCACCGGATGAGATCTGTGCAAAGATCTCCGGATGCTCCGCCTGTGAGACGCCCAGATCAAAGTTTCTGTGAAACTGCTGCCGGTCGGTGTAATTGTGCGAATGATAAACCTGTGCATCCGCTGCGTAGGCGATCCCGTACCCTGCTTCGATACAGGCATGCGCAAAGATCATGTCTTCATTGAAGATCGCGCTTTTGACAAAACCACCGAGCGCTGTATAGATCTCCTTCCGGTACATCGCACAGACATTAGAACAAAAATACGCCTTAATGCCAAGTTTTTCAACATCTTCTTTTCGTTTTACCTGCGATGTTTCCGGATAGTTGAACGCTCTGGTATACTTTTCGATCTCTCCGGCATCCTCTTTCGGAAGCTGTCTGGCATAAGAAGCCGCAATGGTCTCATCCGCAAGGAGCGGTGATAACAGCTGTTCGATCAGCCGCTCATCCGACGGAATGGCATCCTGCGTCATCAGCAGCGCAAACTCTGCAGAGGATTTGTTCATGGCCGACCGTCTCGTGGCGCCATGATCGAATTCCCGCTTGGAAAGATGATGTACTTCGAGATTTTTGGGCAACTGGTACTGTGGATGCTCATAAAAAAATGCCTCCCAGTACTTCTGCTCCGTATTCATAATGATGATCCGCTCCGGTGCGATACTCTGCTTCCCGAGACCGTCAAATAAGGCGATCAGCCCGTTGTCCGGCCGATAGACCGGAATAATGACATCTACACTCACTGTTTCTCACTTTGCCTTAAAGGAATGAAAGGGGCCCGAAAATGAGGCCCCTTTGCTTTTAATAACTGATATACGCTAATGTATCGCTCTTTACCTTGGCACTGTATTCTTCCACCGTATCACTCGGCGTATAACCTGTCTCTTCAAACAGATATTCATGCAGCCAGGAAACGTTGGAACTCAGATCTACCGGAACAACACAACTTCCCTTTGCTCCGATGGTTCCCGTGGTGATCATGCTTGCCTCCGGGAAGCCGCTGTCTCCGACGATGGAATAACTTGTCACATCCCCCAGCAACTCAAGGATCTCACTTAATCCCAGAGAGGTATAGATCACTTCGTTATTAAACAGATCGTTGGCAGCCTGTGTCAACGTTGAGGTACTTGCAGTCTTTGCCTTCTCCATGATCGCTGACAGGACATCACGTTGTCTCTGCGTACGCTTAAAGTCGGATCCGCTGGTATAACGGATTCGGCAATACGCGGTTGCCTGCAGACCGTTTAAGACCTGTGTCCCGGCAGAAGATACCGGCGTATAGGAGATCTTCAGATCTTCTGCGATACTCTTCTGATAATTGTTCAAATGAATGATTTCTTCACTCTGTACATCAATGGTCACGCCGCCGAGATCATCGATGATATCGATCAGCCCTTCGAAACCGACAGTGACAAAATCATCGATGTTCAGGTCGAGATTCTGATTCAGCATATTGATGGCCTGCTGCGGACCACCCTTTGCATATGCGGAATTACACTTGTTGTACGTATCATTTCCGATATTCAGATAGGTATCACGATATACGGACACCAGCTTGATCTCATTGGTATCCTGGTTGATATTGGCCAGAATGATCGTATCGCTTCGGGTATTCTTGGTCAGCTGTCCCGTCGTCGAATCGACACCGAACAGTGCAACGGTACGATACCCTTTCATCTGTTCGTTGGTCTCTACTTCCGCATTGACCTCGATATCCTCTTCTTCGAGCGAGACTTTTCCGACCTTTTCCACACGGGTGACACCCCAGAAAACGATCAGCATGACCGCCAGTAAGACGATCTCAAAGGCAAAGAGGATGATTCTGGTTCTTCTCTTCTTTGCTTTCGCCTTTCTGGAAGATTTCTTCTTTCCGGAAGAATGTCTTCCTTCTCTTTCCGCCTGCTGCTGTGCACGGCGCTGCGCTGCTCTTCTCCGGCGTCTCTCCTCCGCCTCTTCATCGAAATCATCGTAATAATTAAAATCATTGGTTTTCTGTCGCGTTGTACGGTTTGCCGAAGATCTGCCTGCAGTGCTTCTGTTGCCTGCGGAAGTTCTGTTTCCGGATGTCGGTCTGCCGGAAGCGGTTCCCGTAGAACGCGTGGAAGTGCGCTGTTGTCTGTAACGCTCTTCATCATCGTAACGTGATGCCATAACAATCTACCTTTCAATACCAATGCCTAATATGCATTCTTATTTACAAAACCTTTGAAAAATGTCAGGAACAGGATCCTGATATCAAATCCCAAAGTCCAGTTTTCAATATAGTACAGGTCATAATCGATCCGTTTGCGGATCGAGGTATCTCCTCGATATCCGTTCACCTGTGCCCAGCCGGTCATGCCGGGGCGCACCTGATGCTTGACCATATACCGCGGAATTTCTTCTTTAAATTTATCTACAAACTGCGGTCTCTCCGGACGCGGCCCCACCAGACTCATTTCTCCGCGCAGCACGTTAAAGAGCTGCGGCAGTTCATCCAGGCTCGTCTTACGGATAAATTTACCGACCGAAGTCACACGCGGATCGTCTTTGACGGTCCAGCCTTTTTCCTCGTCCTCTGCGGACTGAAGCCGCATCGAACGGAATTTATACATCTGAAACGGCTTATTATGAAGGCCGATCCTCTCCTGTTTAAAAATGACCGGTCCCGGGCTGGAACACTTCACGCACAATGCCAGAATGATCAGCAACGGCGAAATGAGTACCACACCGATCCCCGCACCCAAAAGATCTATGGTGCGCTTCACAATGATATTCCAGGTATTGGTCAACGGTACATTCCGGATATTGATCACGGGAAGTCCCATCAGATCCTCAGTATAGGGTCTGCTCGGGAAAATGCTGACATAATCCGGGATAAACTTGGTATGGACCCCGGATTTTTCACACAACCCAACGATCTCTGCCAGCCTGCTGTACTGCTTTAACGGCAATGCGATCGCGATCTCATCGAGTTTGTTCTCCGGTAAGATATACTGCAGGTTATCGATCCTGCCGACCACCTTGATCCCTTTATAAACGGTCCCGCTCGGGATCTCGTCATCCAGGATCGCATGGATCACATACCCCCACTGCCCGTTGGCACGGATCCTGTCGATGTACTCTTCCGCAGCTTTGGAATACCCTACGACGAGCACATGCTTCATATTATAACCACGCTTGCGCATCGCCCGGAGTCCCAGACGGAGCAGCAAACGGAACAGGCTTGTAAATACCGTATTTAAGATCACGAAGATGGCGATCATCGATCGTGAAAAGTGTTGCTGCCAGATGAGATACAGGATACTCATCATCATGACAACGCCGATCCCGTTGGCCTCAATGACTCTGGCAAATTCACTGCCGGTATTTGTCCCGCGCTTCGGCGTATATAAGTGGCAAAGATAATAAATAATCAGATATCCGACAACAATAAACGGAACGGCACTGAAATAGGTCTCCATCGGGAGATGCCAGTCCCCTTCCGCGACATTGGAGATCGGACTTTCGAACTTCAGCCACCATGCTGCGATATAGGAAAACGCTATAATAGCCCCGTCGATCACGACATGGAGCCCGTTGAAATACTTCTGATTATCTTTAATCATACATAGTCACCCAGAATAACATAAAGATAATTTTAACGTATACAGGACAAAAACTCAACCTTTTCGACTAGGCCAGAAAGCGCCGCAGGATATTGACCCAAAGGGCACCCTGGATCCGTACATAATGGCGCAGATGTCCGGCGGTTACCTTCACATGGTGTTGCCGCCCTTTGTCCGAGCAACTCATATTCAGACCTTTCCCAAGGCCTCTGATATATACCCTGCCATATCCTTTCATGCAAAAAAATGCCGCCTTCACGCCAAAACCGATGATGAAAAACGGGAGATTCAAAAGCCACTGCAAAAACGGCATGTTCTTTCCTATGACATAGATGCTGTTCTGTGACGAAAGGTTTATTTTAAATTCATTATATTTTGAACCGGAAGTTGCACTTCCCGCATGCAACACCACGGCCCCTGACGTGTAATAGTTCTCATATCCGTAGATCTTTGCCCGGTAGCCGATGTCCAGATCTTCCAGATAGGCAAAATGTGCTTCGTCAAATAAGCCGATCCGGTCAAATACCGCTCTCCGGTATGCCGCTGCGCCCGCGCAGGCGGAAAAAACCGGATACTCGCCAAGATAGCGGGCCGTGACCTTTTTTCCCTTGCCGTATCCGTAAGCCCAGCCGAGTGCACAATAAAAATCCCCTGCATTGTCCAGGATCGATTCATCCTGCATGGCCAGCATCTGTGCCCCGACGGAAAATGCCTTCGGATGGCGATCCATTGCCTCCTCCAGCGCTTTTACAAAGCCCGGCTTCACCGTCGTATCATTATTTAATAAGATGACAAATTCCGTCTCTGCCGCCAGGATCCCCGCATTGACCGCTGCGCTAAAGCCCATGTTCCGCGCAAAGCAGATCACCCGGACCTGCGGGAATGCCGCGATCAATGACAGGCTCTCATCCGCGGAAGCATTATCCACGACGATCACCGACGTATCCGGATCATCGTCGAAAACAGACTGCAGGCAGGCCGTAAGGAACTTTTCGCCATTGTAATTTGGTATGACGATCGTAGATCTGCTCATCTTCTGACAACCACCTCCGGATCCCACAGCAGGAGTGCTCCGGCTGCCGTTAATTTTTCACATAATAAGAGACTGCGCTGTCTCCAGATCTGTTCATCCAGCTGATTGCAGTATGCGATATCACGCTCCGCAGGATCCTTTCGATAAGGAACGCCCACAGAGGAAACAAACAGATCGATCAGATCCTCCCTGAGGATCATCGTTCTGGCATCAAGTGCCTCTGCCCTGCTGACCACATCTGCCAGATTGCACGGTCCTGCATAGTCCCTGTAAAGGCCCTGAAAGACCACCTGTCCTGACCTTGTCAGCTTTCCGGAAACGATCCGGCTCTCCCGGTCGATCACATTGCCGCCGATCGCCGCAACATTGGGACGCTGTGCAAAAATCTCCTCCGGATCCTTCCCTGTTCCGTAGACGACACGAAAAAAACCGACATGCGCGGTTTCCTGCACGTTTGCCTTCCACCCTCTGGATGCAATGAATGCCTCCACGGCGCGCTTTCCTGCTTCATAGGCATAGCGCTTGCTTGCCGGATTGGCTGCCGTCGATGCACTGTGGCATCTCCAGTGATAGAGCACATACGGCACATGACAGATTGCCCCCGCTGCACCGCGCTTCGTATCGCAGAGCCCGGATTGGGCATCATATCCGCGCTCTAAGATCCGGGCCGCTGCACGCAGCAACAGATCATGGTCCTGCGCACCGTCAAAGTCACTGCGCAGTTTCAATTCCCGGATCAAGTCACTTCGAAATACAGAAAAGTGACAGATATAGTTATTCGACATCAGTAGGTCAATATCAAATTCGGATTTGATATTTGGATCATAATAGAGATCCGCATCACCGTCATACTTATCTTCATCCGAGTAAAGGAGCTGTGGCTCCATGCCGGATGCCCCGGCTTTGCCGATGGCTTCCTGCATGCGGAAGATTGCATCCGGTGTTAAGAGATCATCATGATCCAAAAGTCCCACATAGTCGCCGCTTGCAAAGGCAAGCGCTGCATTGGTGTTTTCCGCGATGCCTCTGTTTTCAGACAATCTGCGATACACGATCTGTGATGCATAGGCTTTCCCGTCGCCAAGCAAAAAAGCCTTGACCGTATCTTCCACCAGGCTGCTTTTCCCCGCATCTGCCAGGATCAGTTCCCAGTGAGGATCGGACTGTGCGATGACGGAGGTTAACAGTTCAGTCAAAAACCCCTCCGGGGTTTCATAGACCGGCACCACGATCGAGATGAGATGATCCCTCTTAGACGCAGTTTCCCTCTGCGAACGAAGCTCGTCCGCAGAGGGAATCCGGTACTCATAGCCGGCACCATAGGACACGGAGAGGCGCTCTCGCACCGTTGTCCATGTCCGTCTGATACCGTTTCGTTTCATGTAGTTGAATGTTTTAATAACATCTGTTTTGTTCATTCTGCGGCTTATGCCTCGATGATTGCCTTTACTGCCGCCGTTAATGCTTCCACCTTCTTTGCGGCATCCGCATTGTCAGAACCTTTGACCCCCATGTAGAATTTGATCTTCGGCTCTGTTCCTGACGGACGTGCGCAGCACCATGCATCATTTGTCAAATCGAAATATAACACATTGGACTTCGGTAATCCGGTTTCGCCCTTTGCGCCGGTCTCTAAGTTGGTTGTTACATTCAGTTCGTAATCCCGAAGCTCTTTGACCTTCCACTCGCCAAGCTGCTTCGGCGGGTTGTTGCGAAGTTTTTCCATCAGGGCCGCGATCTCTTTGGATCCGTCGACGCCCTTCATGGTGATCGCATACTGTGTCTCTTTGTAGAAGCCGTACTTCTCGTAGATCTTCTGCATCTGATCACACAGGGTCATACCATGCTTCATGCAATATGCCGCAACTTCACACAGCATCATGACTGCAACGATGGCATCCTTATCTCTGGCATGGGTTCCGGCCAGACAGCCGTAACTTTCCTCAAGACCGAAGACATAATTGTTGCTGCCGCTCTGCTCAAAGAGTTTGATCTGCTCGCCGATATACTTAAAGCCGGTCAGTACTTCGATAAACTTCAGACCGTACTCTTCCGCGATCGCTCTGGCAAGATTGGTCGTCACGATGGTCGTGACAAATGCCGGATTCTTCGGCATGGTTCCGTTTGCTGCTCTCTCACGCAGGATGTACTCGCCGATCAGCATACCGGACATGTTACCGGTAAATGCTTCGTACTCGCCGCTCTTGCTGTTCTTTGCATAGATGCCGAGGCGGTCTGCATCCGGATCGGTTGCAAGAACGATGTCCGCATCTTTTTCTTTGGCAAGTTTTAATGCCAGTGTAAAGGCCTTCGGATCTTCCGGGTTCGGATAATCCAGCGTGGTAAAGTCCGGATCGGGTGCTTCCTGCTCCGGAACGATATAAACATTCTGAAAGCCGAGTTCCTGTAAAATACGGCGGACCGGAACATTACCGGTCCCGTGGAACGGCGTATAAACGATCTTGATCTTCTCCGCCATCTCTTTGATGACTTCCGGATGGATGATCTGCTTCTTTAATTCCACCATGTACTGATCATCGATCTCTTTGCCGATTACTTCATAAAGACCGGCTTTGATCGCATCCTCTTTGCTCATGGTCTTGATGTTCTTAAAATCACCGACCGCTCTGACTTCGTCAATGATTTCCACATCACGGGGAGATGCCACCTGTGCGCCGTCTTCCCAATATACCTTGTAGCCGTTGTATTCCGGCGGATTATGGCTTGCCGTCACAACGATACCGGATGCACAGCCAAGTGTGCGAAGTGCAAACGAAAGTTCCGGTGTTGGACGAAGAGACTCAAAACGATACGCCTTGATCCCGTTTGCTGCCAGGCAAAGTGCAGCAACATCCGCAAACTCCGGTGACATTCTGCGGGAATCAAATGCAATGGCAACACCCTGCGACTGCTTCCCTTGCTTGATGATATAGTTTGCAAGGCCCTGTGTTGCCTTACCAACGGTGTAGATGTTCATACGATTCGTACCTGCGCCGATGACACCGCGCAGACCACCTGTGCCGAATTCCAGTTCCTTATAGAAGCGATCTTCGATCTCTTCCGGATTGTTACGGATCGCAAGCAGCTCCTGCTTGGTTGCCTCATCAAAATAAGGATCATTCAGCCACGATTCAAATACTTCCATATAACCCATCTTCATTCCTCCGTATATTCACTCTGTTCTTTCCGAAGCGATCACTTACAGGACTGTTTTCGCTTTGCGGATATTATATCATACTTCCGAAATATCTGTCCGAAAATCATCGCACACGCCAGGATCAGCACCACCTCGATCACGTAATAGCACAGGTGATACGGTATCAGATCAACCACCGGGGAAAGCGTCAGATCAAAAACAAAGGCATGTGAGATCCACATGAACGCCGAGGCATCGCCAAAGAGCCGTAAGCCCCGCTGCAGCCTGTGTGCATTTTCGGAAAGCAGGCAAAAGCCAAAGACAAAGACCGGTACAAACACCACATCATAACGGACAAAGGAACCGTCCGTTGTCACCAGCATCCGCAGGATGCATGTCACGATCAGACTTCCCCATCCGATCACCTGCGCGATGCCCCTTCCCCGCGAGCGGACTGCTTCGCCAAGGCGGCTTAGCAGGTCAACCCGTGCGATTAGAAATGCTGCGACAAATACCAGTAAGATTGCCGGCCGCAGGATTTCAATAACAGACGATATGATTGTGATATTTCGAAAGACCAGCACCAAAAGTGCCAAAGAAACGGCGATTGCGATCCAGATCCGCTGCCACCGCTTCTCTTTTGATACCGCAAAGTCGGCAGTCAAAACATCCAGCCACGGCACCAAAAGCATCATCCACACATACTCCTGCACATACCAGAGCGGTGAATTGTAAGAAGTTTGTACGCAAAGCAGATTCAAGACCATCTCCTGCAGCTCAAACGGCTTTTGCAGCACCAGAAAATCAATGCCTTTAAAGACCAAAAGCACTGCCCAGACCTTCAGATACAGTTGCATGATCCGGCGCAGGGCGAGCCCATAGTCCGATCGGAGTCTGAAATAAAATGTCGTCCTATGATCTTCTTTGATCAGCGTCCGGTACATCCCATAGCCACTGACAAATGAAAACAGCCCGACGCACAAACGGCCGAACATGGCGATCTTCGTCGTCATCTCCGGAAACAGGATCTGTGTTCCCTCCACCGGTGCCAGAAACAGATGGTGATAGATCATCAGCAATATGGCAATTCCCTGCAAACTCTTCGATTGTTCCTTGGTCATACTGCCCCGCTTATCCCCTTAGTGTTCTTCCAGTTTCAAAGTATAATCGCTGCGATCCAGTGAGAAGTTCACGTTGTAGAACGGATCGCCCTTCGCAAGCGCCTTCGCCCATTTCTCACGGAAGTTCGCCGATTCCTCGTTATAACGTTTCGCCTTCTCGCCCTGATCATCCAGCCCGCGTGAGATCGATTCAAAATGATACAGCTCGCAGTATGGATTCCAGACATTCCAAAGGCCTTTTTCCCGCAGTCTCAGGCAGAAGTCCACGTCGTTTAACGCAATGGCAAAGCCTTCATCCAGACCGCCCAGTTCCTCATACAGCGCGCGTTTCACCATCAGGCAGGCGCCGGTCACCGCCGTCACATCCTGCGCATAGCACAGTCTGCCCATGTACCCGAGATTGGTCTGCGCCACACGGTAATGCGTATGGCCTGCCGTACGGTGCGCACCAAGTCCGATAACGATGCCCGCATGCTGGATCGTTTTGTCTGCATAATACAGTTTCGCGCCGACCGCACCGACATCGTTTCGCTGCGCATACATCAACAGTTCTTCCATCCAGTTGATGGAAATGACCTGCGTATCGTTGTTTAACAGGATCAGATACTCCCCTGTCGCAAAAGAAGCGCCGAAATTGTTGATCTTCGAATAGTTAAAGTCGCCTTCATAGCGCACCACTTTGATCTGTGCCTTGCCGGCAAGGCTCTGATAGTAGGCCTCGATCTCATCGGTGATGCTGTTATTTTCCACAATGATGATCTCGTAATTATCATAGGTGGATAACTTGCAGATCGAGCTGATGCAACGCTCCAGATCTTCTACATGATCCTTGTTGGGGATGATGATGGAAATCTTTGGGTTGCCCAGGATCTCGTATTTGATCCGGAAGATCGTCTCAAACGCCCTGGTGCTGATGATCTCAAAATTCTGAAAACCGTTCTGTGTCAGATGATCCGCTACAGCCCCTCTGGCCGCCTCGATCGCATAACTCTTCGCATTGATATCCGATGCGACCGATCCCTTATGCGAACGCCAGTAATACATCAGCTTCGGGATATGCACCACGTGCTTTGCGCGGCTCGTCAGACGCAGGATCATATCATGATCCTGGCTGCCGTCAAACTGAGATCGGAACAGTTCCATCCCATCAAGCAACGAGCGATGGAATACGCTGAAATGACAGATATAGTTGTTGGCACGCAGATTGTCGATGGAAAAATCCGGCTTAAAATGCAGCGTGATCATATCATCGATCGTGCGATTTCCCTGAAAGGTTGCTTCATCACAGTACAGATAATCCGCATCTTCCTCGCAGATCTTCTTCATATACTCAAACAGGACCGACGGATGAAGCACATCATCATGATCAAATAAGCCGATGTACTCTCCGGTCGCCATCTTGAGACACTCATTGGTATTTCCGGAGATCCCTTCGTTTTTTGCCAGTTTCATGTACTTGATGCGGGGATCCTGCGCTGCCAGCGCCTGACAATAGGTGCCGACCTCTCCATGCGCATCATCCGAACCGTCCGCCAGACAAAGCTCCCATTTTCGGTAGGTCTGTGCCTGCATGGACCCGATCATCTCCGTCAGGAATTTCTGCGGCGTATTATAGAGCGGTACGAGCACGGAGATCGTGATATTCTTTGGAAAAATCGTCTCTTCCTGTACTTTTCGCTCCTCCGGTGTCGGGAAACTCGCCGAGCCATGTTGCAGACGCGCTTTGCGTTCGATCATCTTGGAACGGACCTTACGTGCGATGCCTTTCGGGGAGCCGTAATTGCCGACACGGTCTTTGGTCCGTTGCAGGAAATGATAGACATCTCTTGCCGGTGCGGATGCTTTCCACACCGCGCTGTTCTTGATATGATCCAGTTTGCCCTGCAGATCCTCCGCACTTCTGGTCGCATCCGCCAGGCGTCCTGCCAGTTTTTCCGATTTTTTGCGCTCTCTGAAATATTGCTCACGATAGTAATTGAGTTGTTCCTCCTCACTCATCTTTGCAATCATCTCTTCCTGCGTATCTTTCTCTTGTGCCACTCTTCTTTACTTCCTTCCCGCCGCATCACCTCGCAGCGCGATCTGATCTATTCGTTTCGGAGCAGTTGATCGCTCCAGTTTTGATATGTTTTTCCATTTATCAAATCTTCATATAACATTCCGACTTTGTAAGTGCCTTTTCCTAACGTATCCTGTAAGATCCTGCATACAAATCCGGAAAGCGATACCCGCTGTTGCATCGGCAGGATCAGATCGACATCATAGCGATACCGGTCACGCACCGGATAGAGATGCATCTGCCCGTCCTGCACAGACTGTAGCAGGAGTTTTCGTCGATATCTGCAGTTGTCCGCTTGGAGCATGTAGCACCAGCCTTCCACATGAAAGATTTCCGGCTCGCTTGCATGGAACTTGTTCTGCAGTCCCGTGTGCTCCACTGTCAGCATGATCTGCTGCGTGCGCGGTGCTTTTCTGACTGTATCGGCAGCATGCTCCTCTTCGCGCTCTGTCTCCAGGCTGCGTTCATAAGGAAATGCATAGTTGATCTCATAGTCGGGACGATTTCCCGTCAGATACAGATCATAATAAGGGTCGCATCCGTCAAAAAGCGGATGCTTCCGATACAGGGTTTCTTTCTCCTGTAAGAGACGATCCCACTTTTCTTTCGTCTGCTCATCCATTCCGCGGCTGAGCGACTCATGATGGATCAACACCGCATCGTTGCGCTGCACGCTTCGATACCCATGCTCCAGGAGTTTGAAATTCAAATCCACATCATTATAGGCAACGGCCATGGTCTCGTCCATCCCGCCTACCTGACGGTAGAGATCCGCGCGCACCAACAGACAGGCTGCCGTCACTGCG
>JAILPR010000077.1 GCA_024699355.1 Lachnospiraceae bacterium | reverse complement strand
TGCCACAGCCGGAAGGCCCGAGGAGAATCAGACGTTCTCCGTTTCGGATGGTAAGGGTCAGGTCGTTGATCACGTTGGTTTTACCGTAGGATTTCACGACATGCTGTAAGCTGATATCGGTTTGTAATGTATTGTTCATTTTTCTATTCTCCAAAATGGTAAACGGTTTATCCTTTGATACCGGACATGGCAAAGGTGTCGATGATCTGGCGCTGGAAAAACAGATACAGGACCAGAGGAATGGACATCGTCATGACCGAAACGGCCATAGCCACGGGGAAGTTCGTTCCGCCTTCGGCACTGATAAACATTTGCAGTGCAAGTGATAAGGTGTAGTTTTCTTTGCTCTTTAGGATCAGCACCGGCCAGACATATTCGTTCCAGGAATTGATAAAGAAGATGATCCCGGTCGAACAGAGCGAGGGCTTGACGATCGGTAAGACAATTTCTTTCATCGTCTTTTTGTGGCTGATGCGATCGAGCCTGGCCACCTCGATGATCGATTTCGGGATCCCACGCATGGCCTGTCTGAGCATAAAGATCCCGAGGACATCCGCCAGCTGGGGCAGGATGACACCGAAGACCGTATCTGCCAGCTTCCATTTGGAAATCAGCAGGTAATTCGGGATCATGGAGACGGTAAAGGGGATAAACATGGTGCTGAGCATCAAAAAGTAGAGGATCCCTTTCCCTTTGACATCGAAATAGACCAGAGCATAGGCAGCCATAAAGCTGGTCAGAAGCTTTATGCTCGTCACCGTAACCGCAATAAAGAGAGTGTTTAAGGTGATCCGTACAAAAGGCAGCGTCTCAAAGACGTGCACATAATTGTCGATCGTGGGGGCAAGCGGGATCAGCGAGATCACGTGGTTCAGCGCCTCCTGAGAAGTCTTAAACGAATTACATACGGCAAAGATGATCGGGTAGAGCCAAAGCAGGATCATCAGGCATAAGATGACATGCAGGATGATCTGAATACGCTTCTCCTGTTTAGTTTTCATAGTAGATCCCCCTTTCGACAAACCGGAATTCCAGGATCAGAAGGATCATAAAAATGATGACGGTGATCACGCTGCAGGCGGAACTGGTGCCGGTGCGAAACAGTGTAAATGCTTCGTGATAGGAGTTGTAGATCAGGTTCGAGCTGGCATAGTTCGGACCGCCCTGGGTGATGACCTTGATCGGCGTGTAGACAAACTGCAATCCCTGGACGATGCAGTAGATCAGCACATAGATCCCGGTCGCCGCACTCATGGGAATGACCAGATCCAAAAAGATCTTATGCATCGATACATCATCAACCTTCGCAGACTCCACGACTTCTTTCGGGACACCGGAGATGCCGGCGAGGATTACGATGAAGTTATATCCGAAGCACTTCCAGGAGGTGATGATGCAGAGGACGGCAATGACCCATCCCTGGGTGGTCGACCAGATCGGCATGGTCAGCCCCACTTTTTTCAGGACAAAGCTCAGCGGTCCGGAGACCGGATTCATGATCCAGGTATAGAGGATCGAGCCGACCACCAGCGAGATCACGCTGGGGAGAAAAAATACCGCCTTATAGAAACTTTTGCCCTTCTTTACGATAAACTCCAGAAAGAGTGCCAGCAGATACGGCATCACCAGATTAAAGATCAACAGGATCGCAATATATAATAAGGTGTTTTTCAGGATCACCAGGCTCGTTGCATCCGTAAACAGTTCCATGTAATTGGAAAAACCCACAAATTTCTTTGTGGGTTTGATCAGATTCCAATCAAAGAAACTAAGATAGATGGTTTCGAGCATGGGATAAAACAGGAATACGCAAAATGCAAGCAGTGATGGCAGTAAAAGCAGGTATCCCTTGATTGATTCAAATTTTCTCATGTTCATATCCGTTTCTTTATTTATGGCTTGGAAGCCTTACTTATGGGCTTAACAGGGCGTTGATCTGTTCCTGTGCACTTTCCAGGGCATCCTTGGCGCTGCTTTGACCTCCGAGGATCTGGTCACGTGCATCCAGTAATGTCTGCTCGGCGATCAGGCCTGCATCACCCGGGAAACTGGTCCACTTGGTCACACTATCCATCTGTTCGATGGCCGGTGTCATCAGGGCGTTTTCCGCAAGGAAGCTCTTTAAGCCGTTCTCGGCATCAGCAACGTCTTTGCGAGGAGGTACATAGCCGGTACCGATCGTCCAGGCAGCCATGGATTCTACGCTGTATAAATATTTTTCGAATTCCCATGCAGCGGCGATCTGCTCAGGCTCCTGGGCCGTGATCGCAAGGAAACATCCACCTGCAGCGATCTTACGTTCTTTGTCGCCCCAAGTCGGAGACTTTACGGTGCTGACATTGAACTGACAGTTCTCCTGAACATAAGCACGACGTGCAATGGTGGTGTAGAGCATAGCGCAGTTACCATCGACAAATGCCTGACAGCCTTCTTCCCAGGTGATGTGAAGTGCGGAGCCATCAGCAACCATGTCTGCATAGGTCTGCAGGGCTTCGATGCCTTCTTCGGATGCGAAGGTGGCGGAGAATGTACCGTCGCCGTTGGCAGTTAAGAGCTGTGCGCCGTTACTTTCCATATAAGCCTGCTGTGCCCAGAAATCCGAAGGCTCCTGTATATATAAACCGTACTTGCCGGTGTTGTCGCGGACCAGTTCGGAAGCGGCTTTCACTTCTTCCCAGGTGTCGATGTCCAGATCGGTCACGCCAGCTTCCGTTAAGAGATCCTCATTGATATAAAGAACCGGGTTGCTGACAGAATACGGGATACCAACCTGCTCGCCGTTGTTATTGACTGCCAGATCCAGAACGTTCGGCAGGAAGTTGTCGGTTAAGAAGGTCGCGCTTTCCGGGTCATACAGATCAATGGCTTCCTGCGGTGTGGTGTAGGTAAAGTTGTTTGAAAAGTATTCCAAAAATGCCCAGCCGATCTGTACGACAGCCGGTGTATTTCCGGTAGTTGCCTCCGCCTGGAGATTCTGCATCAATCCTTTGTACATATCCGGATTGTATTTGGCAACAACCTCGATGTGATCATTTTCTGCATTAAATTTGCTGACCAGTTCTTCGACCGTCGTACCGCCCTGGGTATCTGCGTTGCAGTGCCAGTACTCGATCACGGTCTTTTCTGTATTGGTCGTATCTGTGCTTGCGGTACTTTCCGCAGCCGGTGTATCTGTAGTGTCCTGTGTCTGCGTTTTGGTGGTTGCTTCTGCAGCCGATGCGGTGGATGCACTGCCGGCAGATGATGTGCTTCCGCATCCGGTGATCAGCGTGGAAGCGATCAGAGACGCGGACAAACATGTAGCGATTAGTTTTCTCATAATTTTCTCCTTCGTAGTCGTTAGGTGACGTTGTACAACACGTTCATGATATGTGGTGTGCGTAAAAACCATTATCAGGAATTTGTAAAATCGGGGAAAAAATTGGGTGGGAGTTGTATATCATCCCCTCCGCTGCGTATCATCACAGGTCGCTTTCGCTACATTCAGGGCGTAGCAGTACTAGCTCGCAAAGGACGCTCGCAAGTGCTGACGCCCTGAAAGTACCTGTGATGGTACGCATCGGAGGGGAGGCTATTTAACCCACGGAGTGAAGGGGAAAGAGAGGGGCGATACGCATCGGAGGGCAGGAATGTAATCCACGTGCTGAAAGAGGAAAGAGTGGATGGTACGCGATGGAGGGGAGGAATGTAATCCACGTGCTGAAAGAGGGAAGAGAGGGATGGTATGTATCGGAGGGGAGGCTATGCAATCCACGGGGGGTTGGTTGCGAGAGATGTTTCCGGAGGAGGGATTGGGGAGGGGTCTCTTCGGGTGCTTTTCGCGCGTCAGCACTTGCGAGCGTTTTATGCGAGCTAGTACTGCTACGTGCGAAATGCAGCGGGAGCGTGCCCGAAAGACACCTCCCGGATCGCAGGTCACTTAAACACAATCGTGACTTGAAAATCTCCCCATCACAGTGTATAGTTACTTCTGCGAATGGATCTCATTCGTTTCATCTGCTTCCTATCCGGCACGTCTGCCGATCAATCACTCAGCAAATGAATCATTCTGAATATGGTACAATACACAGGGATGGGTAACTTATGACAATTAAAGGATACGTAGATCATATTATTTATCAGAACGCGGAAAACGGATATACCGTGCTGGTGTTCATCGACGACGGCGATGAAGTGACCTGCACGGG
>JAILPR010000068.1 GCA_024699355.1 Lachnospiraceae bacterium | reverse complement strand
TGTGATCAATGAAGAGATGGCAATTCAGTTTGCAACCGATCCGGAATCCATGAGTTTACGAATAAACAACAATAATTAAATACGGATTTAATTATTAACGCCTCGCGCTTACGCGGGGCGTTTTTTATGGTCTGCGGGCGCGAGGCGACGGGCCAGTGGGCGCCGCAGCGAAAATTTCAGGTTGACAGCATCCGCGAAATACAGTATCGTAACGAAGTCGACATTCTGTCGATACAAGCGAGAGTTCCTCTCGTGGTTTTTCTCAATACGTTAAAACAGATTGGATGGAAGTTACTGCGATACGCTGCATGTGGCATAAGTGTGCCGGTAAGGCAATGCGCCGGCTTGCGGGTGCCGCAGTTCGCGGTGATTTTCCGGGAAGGAGTATTTATGATCACAGTGATCCACTCCGCGGGTCTCCATGGCTTGATCAGTTATGGTGTCCGGGTGGAAGTTGATCTCTCCCAGGGGCTGCCGGGCTTTGATATGGTAGGGCTGTTGGGAAGCGAAGTCAGAGAAGCAAAAGAGCGCGTCAAAGTTGCAATGAAGAATATCGGGATGCCGATCCCAAGTGCGAAGATCACGGTTAATCTGTCACCGGCGGATATCCGGAAGGAGGGATGCGCCTATGATCTGCCGATTGCGATCGGTTTGATGGTCTGTCTCGGAAAGGTTCCGAAAGGAGCGACAGCAGAGACGTTACTTATCGGTGAACTCGGGTTAAATGGTGAAGTAAAGCCTGTCCGGGGAATCCTGCCCATGATCCGCAAAGCCAAAGAAGACGGGATCAGGCGCTGCATCATCCCCAAAGCCAATGAAGCGGAAGGCGCCGTGGTGGACGGCATCGAAATCTATGGATTTGACCATATGGAAGCAGTGGTGGCGTTCCTGAACGGAAAAGCACCTTCTGCCAGGCCGATTTCCGTCGATCTTTCCGCACTGTTAAGAAAAGAGCACAGCGATGTGGATGATTTTGCGGATGTGCAGGGGCAGGAGATGATCCGGAGAGCAGCGATCATTGCAGCGGCCGGGTTTCATCACATGCTGATGATCGGCCCGCCGGGGAGCGGCAAAACCATGATCGCCAAGCGGATCCCATCGATCCTGCCCAGGATGACGCCCAAGGAAGCTTTGGAAGTATCTTCCGTTTATTCCGTGGCCGGGCTGATCCGGGAGGGAGAGGGCCTGATCACGCAACGTCCGTTTCTGTTTCCGCATCATACGATCACCGGTAATGCACTGGTCGGTGGCGGACAGATCCCGAAACCGGGCGTGATCTCCCTGGCGCATCGAGGCGTGTTGTTTTTGGATGAATTGCCGGAATTCAAGCGGCCGGTTCTTGATCTGCTGCGCCAGCCCATGGAGGATAAGCAGGTGCAGATCTCCCGGAAAAACGGCACTTTTTTATTCCCGGCGGATACGCTGTATGTCTTTGCAATGAATCCCTGTCCGTGCGGCTATTATCCGGATCAGGAGCGTTGCCGGTGCAGCGAGGCAGAGATCCATCGTTATCTGTCGCATATTTCCGGGCCGATCCTGGATCGGATCGATCTGATGTGCGAAGTGCCTGCCGTGACATTGCAACAGTTGCAAAACAACGAGCGCGGGATGAGCAGCGCACAGATGCGGGAGGTGATCGGCATCGCCAGGAAGATGCAGGAGAAACGGTTTTGCGGGAGTGATCTGAGATTCAATGCAGAGATGAATCATGCGCAGATCCGGGCGTTCTGCCAGATGGAGGCGCCGGCCGCAAAACTACTGGAATCATTGTTTTCCTCTATGCAGATGTCAGTGCGGGCGTATCACAGAGTGCTGAAAGTCGCACGGACGATCGCGGATCTGGAAGCGTCGGAGAAGATCTGCGAGAAGCATATCACAGAGGCAGTCTGCTTCCGGAATGCCGGAGAGCGGTATTGGAGGTAAAGGAGGCGAGCTTATTAATATAGTAGAAACAGAAACAGAACGGGCGTATCTGCATTTTTTCGGCGGGACTTGTGCACTGCCAAGAGGTGCAATGCGGAAATTAACGGAAGGACTGAGCGGTTATGAGGAGGCGTATCGTCTGCCGGATCAGGAGCTGAATGCAAGGCTCAAAGACCAGCAGGCGTTTCGCATCCGGCAATGTAAGAAACAGATCGATCCGCTGCAGGAACTTGAGGTGCTGTATGCAAAGGGAATCCGGATCACGGCACCCGGGCTGTCCGAATATCCGGAGAAGTTAGCCGAGATCCCGGATCGGCCGGAAGTACTTTATTATCGGGGGAATCTCCCGAACGCGGATCGCCCTTCGGTTGCGATCATCGGGGCGCGCAGATGTTCATCTTATGGTAGCTTTGTGGCACAGGAATTTGCCGGTGCGCTTGCAAAGGAGAACATTCAGATCATCAGCGGACTGGCGCTTGGCATCGACAGTGTGGGGCAAAAGGAGGCGTTTGAGCAGGGCGGAGACACCTTTGGCGTGCTGGGATGTGGCGTGGATATCTGTTATCCGGCATCCAACAGGGCACTCTACCGGCAGCTCATCGCATCGAGCGGCGGGGTACTCTCCGAATTTGCACCGGGGACCAAAGCGATGGCAGCCAATTTCCCGCAACGTAATCGGATCATCAGTGCACTTTCGGATCTGGTGCTGGTGGTGGAAGCACGGATCAGGAGCGGTACAATGATCACGGTCAGCATGGCGCTCGAGCAGGGACGGGAAGTGATGGCAATCCCGGGGCGGATCACGGATCCGTTGCAGGGCGGATGCCTGTATCTGTTGCAGCAGGGTGCGGGCATGGCACTGAAACCGGAGGATGTGCTGTCTGCACTTCATCTGCAGTGCGGCGGGCGTGTATCCGTAAAAGCGCCGCATTCGAAGCAGAGCCTGCATCTGACAGCGGAAGAGCAGGAGTTGTGGGAGGTACTGGACTTTACACCGCAAAGCCCGGAAGAACTGGTGCATCTTTTACAGGCGGCACATACCGGAGAACCGTGGGAGCTGACCAAAGTGATGTATCATTTGGTCCTGCTTTGCGGCAAAGGATACGTCTCTCAGCGGGGCGGTCGTTATCAAAAGTTAAAAGAGGGGCTTGCAACTTAAAATTTTTTGTTGTATAGTGTCAAACGATTGTACCGAAACAGGAACAATCAGAGGGACGGAGAATCTATGGCGAAAAATTTAGTTATCGTGGAGTCACCTGCGAAGGTGAAGACCATCAAAAAATACCTCGGTACCAACTATGAGGTTATGGCAAGTCAGGGACATGTCAGAGACCTGCCCAAGAGTCAGATGGGCATCGACATTGAACATGACTTTGAGCCGAAATACATTACGATCAGAGGAAAAGGTGATCTTTTGGCATCCCTTCGTAAGGAAGCCAGAAAAGCGGATAAGATCTATCTCGCAACGGACCCTGATCGTGAGGGCGAAGCAATTTCATGGCATTTGTGTACTGCACTGAATCTGGATGATCAGAAGGTGCGCAGGATCACGTTTAACGAGATCACCAAGAATGCGGTCAAAGAGTCCTTAAAGAATGCACGTGAGATCGATATGGATCTGGTGGATGCACAGCAGGCCAGACGTGTACTCGATCGTATGGTGGGCTATCAGATCTCGCCGCTTCTGTGGGCAAAGATCAAGAGAGGCTTAAGCGCAGGCCGTGTACAGTCGGTTGCACTGCGGATCATCTGCGACAGAGAAGAAGAGATCGAAGCGTTTATCCCGGAAGAGTACTGGAGCCTGGAAGCGTCATTGATCGCAGATGGCGAAAAGAAGCCGGTCATTGCAAAATATTACGGCCACGGCGATAAGAAGGCGGATATCAAAAACGCCAAAGAAGCCGAGGTACTGGTAAAGAAATTAAAGAATGCAAGCTTTGAGGTGAGCAACGTCCACCTGGGTGAGCGTGTAAAAAAACAGCCGTTACCATTTACAACATCCACCATGCAGCAGGAAGCCAGCAAGGTGTTGAACTTCTCCACACAGAAGACCATGCGTCTGGCACAGCAGCTGTATGAAGGCGTGGAGATCAAGGGCAAGGGGACCGTCGCACTGATCAGTTACCTGCGTACCGATTCCACCCGTGTGTCCGATGAAGCAGCGGCAATGGCACGTACTTATATTACCGAGCAGTACGGTGAGAAGTATCTGACACCGGCTGTGACCAAGGCAAAGAATTCCGCAAAGATCCAGGATGCACATGAAGCGATCCGTCCGACGGATATCACGATGACACCAGAGAATCTGCGTGCGGCACTGCCGAGAGACTTATATCGTCTGTATCAGCTGATCTGGAGACGCTTTACCGCGAGTCAGATGAGTCCGGCCGTTTATACGACTTCCGTCGTAAAGATCGATGCGGACGGCGAGAGATTTACGGTTTCCGCAAGCAAGATCAAGTTTGACGGTTTTATGAGCGTCTACACGCAGGAAGATGACAAGGAAGAAAGCAACGTCCTGGCCAAGGGGCTGACGGAAGGAGCGATCCTGAAACTGGATCACCTGGATCCGAAGCAGCATTTTACCCAGCCTCCGGCACATTATACCGAGGCATCCCTGATCCGTGCACTCGAGGAGCTGGGCATCGGTCGTCCGAGTACCTATGCACCGACGATCACGACGATCCTGGCGAGAAGATATATCACCAAGGAAGCAAAGAATCTTTTTGTGACAGAACTTGGTGAAGTGGTCAATAACATGATGGTGGAGTCCTTCCCGGAGATCGTGGATGTGAATTTCACCGCCAATATGGAAGCGCTTCTGGACGGTGTCGCAGAAGGCAACGTGAAGTGGAAGACCATCGTCGAAAACTTCTATCCGGATCTGGAGGTCGCTGTTGAAAAAGCACAGAAAGACCTCGAAAAAGTAGAGATCCGCGATGAAGTATCCGAAGAAGTCTGCGAACTGTGCGGACGCAACATGGTCATCAAATACGGACCACACGGAAAGTTCCTGGCATGCCCGGGCTTCCCGGAGTGCCGCAATACCAAGCCGTTCTTCGAGAAGATCGGCATTGCATGTCCGAAGTGCGGCAAAGATATCGTGATCAAGCGTACCCGCAAGGGCAGAAGATATTACGGCTGTATCGGCAATCCGGACTGCGATTTCATGGTTTGGCAGAAGCCGACCGAAGTGAAGTGTGATCAGTGCGGTTCCATGATGCTTGAAAAAGGCAACAAATTGGTCTGCAGCAATGAAGCTTGTGGCAATATCATGAATAAACCGGACAAAGATGTTAAATTGTCTTAAAAATATTTAAAATTTCATAAAATAATTTACAATTACATTGCCCTGAAAAGAACACTGTGTTACAATTACAGTGTTCTTTTTATGTGCTTATTTCGCGTTTTTTGACATTTTTAAACTGACACCCGGAGAGCGAACGATGGCACAAAAGGCTCGAATTTACTGACAACTTTATAGTAAATAAAGAGACAACTTAGATGCACGGAGGTGTAAGGTGAGCAGCGTACAATTACTAGATAAAACCAGAAAGATTGGGAAACTATTACATAACAATAATTCCAGCAAAGTCGTTTTCAATGATATCTGCAAGGTTATGCGGGACATCTTAAATTCCAACGTTCTGGTCATTAGTAAGAAAGGCAAGATCCTTGGTGTAGGAGAAAAAGACGAGATCAAAGCGCTGGGAGGACTCCTATCCGACAGTGTCGGACAATTTGTGGATCCGATGCTTAATGAGAGGCTTTTGAGTGTACTTTCCACAAAAGAAAATGTAAATCTTGAAACGCTCGGTTTTGAAGAGAAGGTTGCCAATTCCTATCAGGCACTGATCACACCGATCGAGATCGCGGCAGAGAGGCTCGGAACGCTTCTGATCTATAAGATGAACGAGACATACGATATCGACGACATCATCTTATGTGAGTACGGAAGCACCGTGGTGGGGCTGGAGATGCTCAGAGCGGTGAGCGAGGAAACGGCGGAAGAAGACAGAAAGCTGAATGTCGTGAAATCCGCGATCAACACCTTATCCTATTCGGAAATGGAGGCGATCACTTATATCTTCGATGAGCTGAACGGTACCGAAGGCATTCTGGTCGCAAGCAAGATCGCTGACCGGGTGGGCATTACCAGATCGGTCATTGTGAATGCACTTCGCAAGTTCGAGAGCGCAGGCGTCATCGAATCAAGATCTTCCGGAATGAAGGGAACATCCATCAAGGTTTTGAATGACGCAGTATACGGCGAAATCGAACACCTGAAGGAGCAGGTAGGCAGAAGCTGAATATAACCAAGGAGTGGCAAATATTGGGGCTGAAACATGATTTTTACACATCATGTTGGGCCCCATTTCTGTTTTTTTGGAAAATTGCCTTGTAATTTTGAGTTGATACTCTATAATAATATTGAGTATAAATGGGCGTACCAGCCACAATATGTTGTGGTTTTGTGAGAGGGAAAAGCATGAGTATCTTAGTAAATACCAACGCATACGACTATTTGAACGTACTGGAAAAGGCGGCAGATGCGTCCTGGACGAGGAACGAACTGATCGCCGGCAATATCGCCAATGTGGATACACCGGGATATAAACGTAAGGATATTAACTTCGAGGCAACACTGGAAAAAGCCATGGGTGCTTCGAGATTTACTTCAACGGATGATAAGATCCATTCATTGAAATATTCGGAACTGAATGCGGATGTCTATGTGGACTCCGTGGCATTGTCTTATCG
>JAILPR010000064.1 GCA_024699355.1 Lachnospiraceae bacterium | reverse complement strand
ATCGTCAGCGTGATCTCCATCTGCTTTTTGCAGCGATCGATCAGGTTCTTGCTCAATAGTGTGACAATGCTGTTCATATCCTGATCCGTCAACTGATGGAAGACGATCGTCTCATCGATACGGTTTAAGAACTCCGGCTTAAACGCCTTCTTGAGTTCATCCATGACGCCCTTCTTCATCGCCTCATAGTTCTGTTCCTCACTCTGCTGCTGCATGAAGCCGAGGTTTTTCGGTTCGATGATCTTTTTTGCGCCAAGGTTACTGGTCATGATCAGGATCGTATTCTTGAAGCTGACCTTTCTGCCACGGGAATCGGTGATATGTCCGTCATCAAATACCTGCAGCAAGATATTAAAGACATCCGGATGTGCCTTTTCCACTTCATCAAAGAGCACTACCGAATAAGGATTGCGTCGTACTTTTTCGCTGAGCTGTCCGCCGTCATCAAAGCCCACATAGCCCGGAGGCGATCCGATCATTTTGGATACCGAATGGCTTTCCATATATTCGGACATATCGACACGGATCAATGCACTTTCCGATCCGAACATGGCTTCCGCCAGGGCTTTGCTCAGTTCCGTCTTACCGACACCGGTCGGTCCGAGGAACAGGAAGGATGCGATCGGACGATTCGGATCCTGCAGACCCACACGTCCGCGGCGCATCGCACGGGATACGGCCTTCACGGCTTCTTCCTGTCCGATGACACGCTTATGCAGGATGGACTCCAGTTTTAAGAGCTTGTCACTTTCTTTTTCCGTCAGTTTCTTAACCGGGATCTTAGTCCAGCGAGCCGTCACCGTTGCAACATCCTCTTCGGTCACCTTCAGGTTCTTCTTTTGCATGTTGCGCTGTTCCGCACTCTTTGCCCGCTCAAGCTTTTGTACGAGCACAAGCTGCTCTTCGCGCGTCTGCTTTGCCAGCGCATAGTTTTCCATGCGGATGGCCTGCTCTACCGCCTTGTCGAGTTCATTGATCTTACTTTCCAGCTCGGTCATTTTGCCGGTCGACATGGTTGCTCTGAGGCGTACCGCTGCTGCGGCTTCATCGATCAGATCGATCGCCTTATCCGGCAGGCGGCGGTCATTGATATATCTTCCGGAGAGACGCACGGCAGCCTCAATGGCTTCGTCCGTGATCTCTACCCGGTGATGTTCTTCGTATTTGGATGCAATGCCGTGCAGGATGGAGAGCGTCTCTTCTTCGGTCGGCTCCTCTACGGTAACCGGCTGGAATCTACGCTCCAGTGCCGCATCTTTCTCCACATATTTACGATATTCTTCCAGTGTCGTTGCACCGATCAGCTGAAGTTCTCCTCTGGCCAGTGACGGCTTTAAGATGTTGGAGGCATCGATCGCGCCTTCCGCGCCGCCCGCACCGATCAGGGTATGCAGCTCATCCAAAAAGAGCAATACATCCCCTCTGGTGATGACTTCCGCCACGAGTTTTTTGATACGCTCTTCAAACTCACCACGATACTTGCTGCCGGCAACCATACCGGAAAGGTCCAGTACCAGGACGCGCTTCCCCTGTACGGTAAACGGCACATCGCCGGAAGCGATCTTCTGTGCCAGACCTTCCACCACTGCGGTCTTGCCGACCCCCGGCTCACCGATCAGGCATGGATTATTCTTGGTCCTGCGGCTTAAGATCTCGATGACACGCTGGATCTCATCCGTACGTCCTACCACGGGATCCAGCTTGCCGCTTCTGGCAAGTGCGGTCAGATCCCTGCTGTACTGATCCAGGATCGATTGCTTTTTCTTACCGCCCGCTGCCTTGGCTGCCGTTCCCAGATCGTTATTGGCGATCTTCGGATCCTGCCCCATGGCCAGAAGCGTATCCGCATACAATTTTTGCAACGACACATTTAACGTTGTTAACAGTCTGGTCGCGACATTATCGCCTTCTTTGATCATGGCAAGCAGAATATGCTCTGTGCCGACCAGTTGCGAATCAAACCGTTGTGCTAAAAGGGCCGCCTCCGCCAGCACATCACGTGCTTTCGGAGAATAGCCCTCTCTCTCTTTCAACACCACGCCGTGATCCGGCGCAATATAATCCATAATGAGCTGCTCGAGGCGGTCATCATCCAATCCGTTCTGGATCAGGACCGTCGAAGCAACGCTGTTTTTTTCACGTAATAATCCGATCAAAATGTGCTCTGTACCAATATATCCCTGGCCGGAGCGAGCCATAAAGCGCTTGGCGCGCTTTAAGGCCGATTCTGCTTTTTCTGTATATGGAGTCTGCATGTAAAACCCTCTTTATTATTGCAAATCATCATCTCCGATGAAACTAAAGTCCAGATCGTCATCCTCCGTCAAAAAGTTCTTGGACTTCCACGGAACTTCGCTTTTACGGGATGCATCCGCTCTGTTCTCTGCACCGATACTGCCATTTCTTCCTGCACTTTGCGGCATCATACTGCGCTGTGCCGTATCGCTGCCTAATGAACCCGGACGGGACTGTGCCGAAGAAGCATGTGTCTGCGGACGCTGCGGCAGCGGTCTGCCATCCTGTGTACGCTGCATGCCGGATCTTGCCTGAGGTGCTGCCGGACGTCTCTGTGCACCTGCCTGTGCCGGACGTGCCGTACCTGCCTGCTGCGGACGTGCTGCGCCCTGTGCCGGACGGGATGCGCCCTGCGGCATGCGGCCCGCACTGCTCTGTGCCGCGCTTCTGCCGGATGCCGGTCTTCTCAGGCCAAAGCCTCTGCGATCGTCCTCGTCATCGTCGTCATCATCGTCATCGTCGTATTCATCATCGTCATCATCGTACTCATCGTCATCGTCGTACTCGTCGTCATCATCCTCGTCATATCTGTCCGGATCAAGTGCGGCATTATACTTTATGCCAAAGAAGATCGCGCAGCTGAGTGCAATGACAAACAGGATCGCAACAACGATCACTGCGATCTTTAATCTGGATGCCTGTGTTTCGAGCGCCTGCTCGTTTTCACTGCTGGCATCGACCGCATTCATCAGATCTTCCACCTTAGTACGTCTGCCCTTCAAGTTATCATACAGATACCAGGCTTCCACGCCGTCACTTCCGGCAGTATAGACCAGTTCATAATCATTGTTTGCCGTTGTTGCAGTTGTCGTTTCCGCCGGTTCCTCTTCCTGTACCTCGGTTTCCGCTGCCACTGTTTCCGCTTCGGCTTCCGTCACAACCGCTTCCCCGAGCGTGATCAGATCCTCACGGACAAAGCCGGTCACTTCGGTACCGTTGTTGATGAAGGTCACCTGATACCAGGTCTTCCCGTCACTTCCGGTGGTCGTACCGGTTGCGGTCACTGCCGCACCGCTCTTTAAGTTTGCAACCGCAGCCGAGGATGTGGATGCATTGGAACGAACATTGACGCTGGTGCCGGAGATCGTTGCACTCAGTGCACTCTCAAGCGCAGTCACCTCTGCCGGTGTTGTTGTCGCAGCAGTTGTCGTTGCTGTCGCATTCTCCGTTGTCGCTGTCGCATTGTCCGTGCTTGTCGTCGTATCCGCAGTTGTCGATGCGCTGCTGTCGGTAGAGATAAAATCACCTCTGACATAGCCGGTCGTATTGGCATTGACCACGATCTTATACCAGGTATAGGTATCTGCCCCGGTCACCGATTCAACGACCTCTACGGTAGCGCCCTTGGTTAAGGAGCCGACTTTTTCACTGCTGCTGTCTGCGGATGCTCTGACATTGACATTCGAGCTGGTCACCGTAGCATTGTAGTTGGCACTAACGGTCACCTGCAGCATCAGTGCAAGTCCCAGGCCAAGAGCTGCTGCGGCAAGCATTTTCATTCCTTTCACTGCGAGTTTGCTAACTTTCATATCATTCTCCAATCCGAATGTGCAGCCGGGCCGCACATCCCACCCCTAGTTTGCTTCGTCTATCGCTTTTCCGATATCATGACGCATGTATTTATTATCAAAAGAAACCCAGCCGGTCGCTTCATACGCCTTTGCGCGAGCTTCTTTTAATGTCGCTCCTGTCGCGGTCACGCCCAGTACGCGGCCGCCATTGGTCACGATGTTCCCCTGCGCATCAAACTTGGTCCCCGCATGGAAACAGTAATAATCCTCTTTTCCGTCGAATGCCTCCAGACCGCTGATGACAAAGCCCTTTTCGTAGCTGACCGGATAACCGTCACTGGCCAGGACCACGCAAACCGCCGCATTGTCTTCAAATGTCAGATCGATCTGATCCAGTGTCCCGTCGATGCAGGCTTCCATGACATCCAGGATATCATTTTTCATTCGCGGAAGTACCACCTGTGCTTCCGGATCACCGAAACGGGCATTGTACTCGAGCACCTTCGGGCCATCCTTGGTCAGCATCAGACCGAAGAAAATGACACCCTTGAATTCTCTGCCCTCTGCCGCCATGGCATCCACGGTGGCCTGATAGATGTATTTTTTACAAAACTCATCCACTTCGGCCGTATAGAACGGGCTCGGCGAAAAGTTTCCCATACCGCCTGTATTTAACCCCTGATCTCCGTCCTTGGCACGTTTGTGATCCTGGGCGGAGCTCATGATCTTGATGGTCTTGCCATCCACAAAGCTCAGAACGGATAATTCTCTTCCCGTCATGAACTCTTCGATGACCATCTGATTGCCGGCACTGCCGAACTTTTTATCTTCCATGATCTCTTTGACGCCTGCTTTGGCATCTTCGAGATTCTCGCAGATCAGGACACCTTTTCCCAGTGCCAGACCGTCTGCCTTTAACACGATCGGGAACTTTGCTTCCTTCTCGAGATAGTCGATCGCCTTTTGCGGGTCGTCAAACGTCTCGTATGCTGCGGTCGGAATGTGATACTTCTTCATCAGATCCTTGGAAAAAGCCTTGCTGCCTTCCAGGATCGCCGCATTCTTACGCGGTCCGAACGTACGGATCCCTGCGCGCTCCATTTCATCGACCAGACCGCCGACCAGCGGATCATCCATGCCGACAATGACCAGATCGATCTGATGCTCCTTTGCAAAGGAGACCAGTTTGTCAAATTCCATCGCACCGATCGGCACACACTCTGCAACCTGTGCGATCCCGGCATTGCCCGGTGCACAATAGATCTTATCCGCTCTCTTACTTTTGGCTACACTGGTTGCGATTGCATGCTCGCGTCCGCCGCCACCTACGATCAAAACCTTCATCTTTATAGACTCCCTATCTTTCCTTAAAGTTGATATTCTTCTGTAATTTCCGCCGGGTCTTATGCCAGGATCCTTGTCACGCCGTTTTCAACCCGCACCTTGTCATGCGCGATCAGATCGATGGCCTTTGGCATGATCTGCCATTCCGCCTCTTCCATGACACGTTTTTGCAGTACCTGCGGCGTATCGCCATCCTGAATCGCCACGGCCTTTTGCAAAATGATCGGACCGGTATCGGTTCCCTCATCCACGAAATGCACCGTTGCGCCCGTGACCTTCACGCCACGTTTCAGCGCCTCCTCATGCACTTTCAGGCCGTAGTATCCTTTCCCGCAAAATGCCGGGATCAGGGACGGATGGATATTGATGATCCTGTTGCGATATCTGCGGATCATCTCTTCCGGGATCACCACCAGAAACCCTGCCAGAACGATCAGATCCGGTGCCGCCTCATCTACCGCCGAAAGCAGTGCCTCATGAAATGCCGCACGATCCTCATAGGATTTCGGAGAGATGCACACCGCATCGATCCCCGCATCCCCGGCACGCGTCAGTGCATAAGCATCCGCATTGTTACTGATGACACGCACGATCTTTGTATCGGTAATGCTGCCATCCGCGATGCGATCGATGATCGCCTGGAGATTTGTGCCTCCGCCGGAGACACAGACACAAAGCTTTAGCATAATGTCACTCCCTTATCGCCTGCTACGACTTCGCCGACAAGGTACGGTGTTTCGCCTGCCGCCCTGGCTGCTTCCATCGTTTTTTCCACATCTGCGGGATCTACCGCAATGATCATACCAAGACCCATATTAAAGGTGTTGTACATCATATGATCCTCGATCTGTCCCTTCTTCTGCAGAAGGTCAAAGATCGGAAGACGCGGATAACGATCCAGGTGAATCTGTGCATTGGTGCCTTCCTTCATCATACGCGGTACGTTCTCATAGAAACCGCCACCGGTGATATGACTGCAGGCTTTGACTTTCACGCCTGCCTCACGGATGCTGCGAAGTGCCTTCACATAGATCTTGGTCGGTGCAAGAAGCGCCTCACCGAGGGTCTTGCCCAGTTCATCATAATAGGTATTCAGGCTCTCTTTGGTCATGTCAAACACGTTACGGACCAGAGAAAAGCCGTTGGAATGAACGCCGGAGCTTGCCAGGCCGATCAGTGCATCGCCTGCCTTTAAGTCTTCGCCGGTGATCATATCCTTGCGGTCTACCACACCTACCGCAAAGCCGGCCAGATCGTATTCATCGACCGGGTAAAAGCCCGGCATCTCAGCCGTTTCGCCGCCGATCAGTGCCGCGCCGCTCATCTTACAGCCTTCTGCAACACCCTTAACGATCGTTGCGATTTTTTCCGGATAGTTCTTACCGCATGCAATATAATCGAGGAAAAACAACGGTTCGCCGCCGGCGCATGCAA
>JAILPR010000060.1 GCA_024699355.1 Lachnospiraceae bacterium | reverse complement strand
CACGGTGCGCGGACAGGAACTTTTAAAGCAGGCGGATATTGTGATCTATGCGGGCTCTTTGGTCAATCCGCAGCTACTGGAGAATACGCCGAAGCACTGTGAGATCTATAACAGTGCGGGAATGACGCTGGAAGAAGTAACGGATGTTATGATTCGAGGCGAGCAGGAACAAAAACGTGTGGTACGGTTGCATACGGGGGATCCTGCGATCTATGGCGCGATCCGGGAACAGATGGATATTCTGGATGCACATGGGATTTCCTATCGGGTGTGTCCGGGTGTCAGTTCATTATTTGGCTGTGCGGCGGCGTTGAAAGCGGAATATACACTGCCGGATGTGAGTCAAAGCGTGATCGTGACCCGAATGGCCGGCAGGACGCCGGTACCGGAAAAGGAAAGCATCGAGTCGTTTGCGGCACATCATGCGACCATGGTGATCTTTTTATCCACGGGAATGCTTCAGGAACTGTCAAAGCGCCTGATCGATGGCGGTTATGAAGAGACGACACCGGCAGCGATCGTCTATAAGGCGACCTGGCCGGAGGAGCAGGTGGTGTATACAACCGTCGGCAAGTTGGAGGAAAGTGCGAAGGCACATGGTATTACCAAGACAGCGCTGATCGCGGTCGGAGAGTTCCTTGGATCGACCTATGAGAGATCCAAATTGTATGATCCGTCGTTTGGTCATGAATTCAGAACGGCGGTAAAGGAAGACTGACATGAAGAAAATCTTTGTCATAGGACTGGGACCGGGGGAGCGATCACAAATGAGCGGGGCGGCACTTGCGGCCATTGCGGAAAGTGAAGTGATCACAGGTTATCCGGTCTATGTCGATCTGATCCGTGATCTGATCGAAGGAAAAGAAGTTTATACTTCGGCGATGAAGCAGGAAGTGGATCGCTGTCAAAAAGCAATGGACTATGCGCTTGCCGGAAAAACGACATCCATGGTCTGCAGCGGAGACGCCGGCGTATACGGCATGGCCGGGATCGTCTGTGAAGTCTGCAAAGACCACCCGGAAATCGAGATCGAAGTGGTGGCGGGCATCTCTGCCTGCTGCAGCGGAGCGGCTGTATTGGGTGCGCCGCTGATCCATGATTTTGCGGTGATCAGCCTGAGTGATCTGCTGACACCGATGGAAAAGATCGAAAAACGGCTTCTGTTGGCATCCGAGGCGGATTTTGTGATCTGTATCTATAATCCGTCGAGCAAAAAGCGGGCGGATTATTTGCATCGTGCCTGCCTGTTAATGATGCGGCATAAAGATCCGCAGACGCCGTGCGGATATGTCAAAAATATCGGGCGGAGCGGAGAAGAGGCGCATATTTGTACACTTAAAGAACTGGCGGAAGCAGAGGTCGATATGTTTACGACCATCTTTGTGGGAAACAGCCAGACCAAAGTGATCAACGGGAGACTTGTGACGCCGCGCGGCTATTTGGAGCAGTAAAGCGCAGGGAAAGGCACTGCGCACCGCGGCAGAAATGATAGACGGGAAACGATAGACAGGAAACGATAGACGGGAAACGATAGGCAGGAAACGATAGACGGGGAGCGGAAATTATGTCGGAAATTGAGATTGTCAAACCGATGGACATCGAAAAGCGCAGCTTTGAGATCATCACGGAGCGCCTGAACGGGCGGACCTTTGGGCCGGAGCTGGATGATATCGTAAAGCGCGTGATCCACACTTCGGCAGACTTTGAGTATGCCGATCAATTGGTCTTTTCGGAAGGCGTGGTGGAAAAAGCACTTGCGGCGATCAAAGCGGGAGCGACCATCGTCACGGATACGCAGATGGCCTGGTCCGGCATCAACAAAAAGATCCTGGAGAGCTTTGGCGGGTCGGCGGTTTGCTTTATGTCGGATGAAGATGTCGCAAAAGAAGCGAAAGCGCGGGAGATCACCAGGGCGATGGTCAGTATGGAAAAAGCTGCCGGCCTGGAAGGACCGGTGATCTTTGCCATCGGGAATGCGCCGACGGCACTGATCCGGATCCATGAACTGGTCGCAGAGCAGAAACTGAGTCCGGCGCTGATCATCGGTGTGCCGGTTGGTTTTGTCAATGTGGTGGAAGCAAAGGAACTCATCATTCAGAGTAAGATACCACACATCGTGGCACGGGGAAATAAAGGCGGAAGCAATATCGCAGCCGCCATTTGTAATGCATTGCTATATAAATTGCGCAGATAACGGCAACTTGGAGGCAAGTCGTTGTGGTTGGACTGCCGGAGGGATGAAATGTCAACATCCAGAATCTTGATCGGTGCCTGTGCCAGCGGAAGCGGCAAGACAACGGTGACGTGTGCACTGCTGATGGCACTGAAACAACAAGCACTTCGGGTTCACGCATGTAAATGCGGCCCGGACTATATCGATCCGATGTTTCATGAAAGGGTACTGGGGATCCCGTCGCGGAACCTGGATCCTTTTTTTGCAGACAAAGATCTGCTGCAGGAATTGTTTTGCCGCCAAAGTAAGGATTGTGATGTGACGGTCATCGAGGGCGTCATGGGGTATTATGACGGGATTTCGTTTACAGAGCCTCGCGCGTCGACCTATGATGTGGCAAAAACGATCAAGGCGCCGGTGATCCTGGTCGTGAATGCAAAAGGGATGGCACTGACACTGGTCGCACTGCTCAAAGGAATGCTGTCTTTTCGGAGCGATCATCAGATCTGCGGCGTGATCTTAAATCGTGTATCAAAGATGACCTATCAGCGTCTTGCCCCTATCATCGAGCGGGAGGTGGGAATCCGGGCGCTCGGTTATCTGCCGGAATGTCCGGAGGTGGAGATCGGAAGCAGACATTTGGGATTGCTGACGCCGCAGGAACTTCGGGATGTACAGGAACGATTGGAAAAACTTGGAACATTGGCGCGGGAGAGCCTTGAGATCGAGGAGATTTTGACACTGGCAGATCAGGCAACGCCGCTTCATGCCCCGCAGGATGTCGGCCATGCGCCGAAGGGCGCCCCGGTGCGGCTTGCGATCGCAAGGGATGAGGCGTTTTGCTTTTACTATGAGGATAATCTGGATCTGCTGCGGCAGCTTGGCTGCGAACTGATTCCGTTTGAGCCGCTGCGGGATCCGGCACTTCCCGGGCAGATTGACGGTTTGCTGCTTGGCGGCGGCTATCCGGAGTGCTATGGCGCACAACTGGAAGGAAATGCCCCGCTGCGACAGGAGATCCGAAAGGCGCTCCTGTCAGGGCTGCCCTGTCTTGCGGAGTGCGGCGGCTTTATGTATCTGCATGAGCAGATGGAAGATACGCAGGGCGTGATGCGAGACATGGTGGGACTGCTTTCCGCAAATGCATGTACGCGAAAGGACCATCTGGTTCGTTTCGGCTATATCACACTTTCAGCAACAGGAGACAATCCGCTGCTACTGCCGGGAGAAGAGATCCGGGCACATGAATTTCACTATTGGGACAGTACGGACAACGGAAACCTGATGCGTGCGGACAAACCGTCCGGAACGCGCAGCTGGCCTTGTATGCACAGCGTTTCGCAAACGATCTGTGGCTATCCGCATTTGTATTTCTTATCCAATCCGGCGTTTGCAGAGCGCTTTGTTGCACTTTGCAGGGCGTATAGAGAACAGGAGAACTCATGAAGACTGCAATTGAGGCGCTGGTGATCGCCTTTTCCATGTATAGCAAGATCCCGATGCCCGGAATGAAATGGGAAGAGAAGGGGATGAAGTATGCGATGTGCTTCTTTCCTGTGATCGGGCTGGTGGAAGGGCTGATCGTATATCTGGTCGGGAGTCTGCTTTGGAAACTGGGAGTCAGCAGGCTGCTATTTGGCTGCGTGATGGCGGTGCTGCCGCTTGGGATCACGGGCGGGATCCATATGGACGGTTTTCTGGATACGGCGGATGCCATTTCCTCGTATGGGGAGAAGGAGAAGCGTCTCGAAATCTTAAAGGATCCGCATACAGGCGCATTTGCGATCATTTGCGGGATCGTGTATATGGTGCTGTCGGTCGGCTTTTGGAATGAATTATCCAGGGAACTGTTGCCGGTTGCGGCGCTGAGTTTTTGCATGTCGCGGGCGCTGAGCGGGTTTGCGGTGATGACCTTTCCGAAGGCGAAAAAAGACGGGCTGGTCAGTACATTTCGGGATGCCGCGGGAGAGCAGACCGTGCGGATCTGCATGGTGATCTACGCGGTGCTGATACTGGTGTGTGCCTGCGGTGTATCGGTGATCGGGGCGGCGATGATGGTGTGTGCCTGCGCGATCACGTATGGGTATCATTACGTCAATTGTATGAAGAGATTTGGCGGGATCACTGGGGATCTGGCGGGCTATTTTTTACAGATCAATGAGCTGGTTGTGCTCATCGCACTGGTGAGTTCGCAGTATTTGGGATAAAACGCCTTCTGCGGGCGCAGACGGAGGAGTTATGGCAAAAAAAATCATGGTGCAGGGGACGATGTCCAATGCGGGAAAGAGCCTGCTTGCTGCGGGACTTTGCCGTGTCTTTCATCAGGACGGGTACCGCGTCGCACCGTTTAAATCACAAAATATGGCCTTAAATTCGTT
>JAILPR010000027.1 GCA_024699355.1 Lachnospiraceae bacterium | reverse complement strand
ATGTTGTCTTCGGTAATATAAGCTTCATAGGCCGCATCGTAAATGATGATGCAACCGTTCTTGTTTGCATAATCCACCCATACCTGCAGCTGGTCTTTGGTGATCGCCGCGCCGGTCGGATTGTTCGGGAAACATAAATAGATCAGATCCGGTGTCTTCTTCGGAAGCTCCGGTGCAAATCCGTTCTCCGCGGTACACGGCATGTAGATCACATCGCTCCAGGTCTCGCTCTTTGCATCATAGGTGCCGGTTCTGCCTGCCATAACATTGGTATCGACATACACCGGATAGACCGGATCGCAAACCGCGATGGTATTGTCTTTTGCAAAAATTTCCTGAATATTGCCGGAGTCACACTTTGCGCCATCAGAGATAAAGATCTCATCATCCGCGATATCGCAGCCCAGTGCGCGATAATCATGCTCTGCCATCGCATGGCGTAAAAAGTCATACCCCAGATCCGGTGCATAACCGCGGAATGTCTCCGCATGTGCCATCTCATCCACTGCCTTGTGCAGTGCATCGATGATCGCCGGTGCGATCGGCTGTGTCACATCACCGATGCCCAGGCGGATGATCTTTTCATCCGGATGAGCAGCAGCGTATGCCGCCACTTTTTTTCCGATGGTCGAGAAGAGATAACTTCCCGGCAGTTTTAAATAGTCCTGATTTACCTGATACATAATCTTCCTCTTTTTCCTCTGTCATTTGCCCATCCGGGCCGGTCTGTCATTTGCTCGTCCGGGCCGGTCTGTCATTTGCCCGTCCGGGCCGGTCTCAAACACGATCTACAGATCCGCATCCGGCCATTCGCCCTCAAATACGAACTTTGCCGGGCCGGTCATCAGAACCGTATTTTTATCACGATCCCATTCGATCTGCAGTGTGCCGCCAAGGAGTTTGACCTCGGTGCGATTTCCGGTCTTGCCGTTTAACGCACAGGCAACAGCCGTCGCACAGGCTCCGGTTCCGCAGGCCAATGTCTCACCGGTACCGCGCTCCCAGACTCTCATGATCACATGACTCTCATCCACCACCTGTACAAACTCGGTATTGACTCGCTTCGGGAAATACGGATGATGCTCGAATTTCGGACCGATCGCCTCGATGTCCAGATGCTCTACATCGTCCATAAACACCACCGCATGCGGATTTCCCATCGATACACAGGTCATGGCATACGTTTTGCCGTCTACTTCGATCGGCTCATTGACCACCTGCGCTTTTCCCTCCGCTGCGGTCACCGGGATCTGCTCAGGCACCAGGATCGGCGCGCCCATATCGACACGGACTTCTTCGACCGTCTGATCGGTGCCGGTCTTCAGCGTTAAATATTTGATCTGACCGCCGCTGATGATGGAAATCTCTTTGGCTCTGGTCAGCCCTTTGTCATAAACGTATTTGGCTACGCAACGGATGCCGTTGCCGCACATTTCCGAACGTGTACCGTCCGCATTCCACATCTCCATTTCAAAATCAGCTTTCAGCGCGTCATTGATGAAGATGACACCATCGCTTCCGACACCGAAGTGACGGTCGCTCATTTCTCTGACCAGGGCCGGTTTCTTTTCCGGTGCGATCTTTTCTTTCATGCCGTTGATATAGACATAATCATTACCGCATCCCTGCATTTTTGTGAATTTCATGTTCCTCTAGTCCTTCTCTGTTTCGTTGCTCTCTCTATTTCATCATCGCCAGCACCATCTGTGCTGCTTCCGTCAGGTTGGTCCCGCTGTCCATGCTGCTCTTTTGCAGGTATCTGTGTGCTTCCTCTTCTGAGAGATGATTTCTCTCCATCAACAGATGCTTTGCCTGCAGGATCAATTTCTGTTCCTGTTCACTTCGCTCCCGCGGCTTTGCGCGGAGTCTGCGCTTGCGGCGCTCAGACTGCTCGACCATCATGGCGATGGTGGAGAGGAAATCGCGCACCTTCAGCGGCATCGACAGACAGACCAGATCCCGCTGTCCGATGTCACTCAGATTTTTCTCCGAGGCAAGCAGCACCATTTCAAATCCCTGCGGCAGGTACTCTTTGAGTTGCACGCCCATCATGTCGACAAGCTTATAGCCCGTGATCAAAATCCCGTTCTCCAGACCATCGATCATGGCGATCGCCTGGGCACCGGTCGTACACACCGCCGTTACCTGATAACCGTTTTTCAGGAGCAGACCTTTCATTGCGCGGGCTTCTTCCTGTTTCGGAAAGACCACTACAATATTAGTCATACACCCACCTCCCGAATTATACGTTCAAAAGGTACTGTGCTACTTCCCAATCTGACACTTGTGAGCTATAGTCATCCCATTCTTTTTTCTTGTACTTCAGATAATTCTGATACAGATGCTCTCCGAGAACATCGCGGATCATCGGATCGTTCTCCATCTCGGCAAGCGCCTCTTTTAAATTCAGCGGAAGCGCCTCGATATGCTTCTCCTGCATCTGCTGCGCCGTCATCTCATTGATGTTGGCCTGTACCGCAGCCGGCGGCATGATCTGATTGCGAATGCCGTCCATGCCGGCCCGCAGACACAGTGCGAGCAGTAAGTACGGATTGGTCGTGCCATCCGGGTTTCGAAGCTCGATCCGTGCATGATCCGTCGAAGTCGACGGGATGCGGATCAATGCGCTTCTGTTGGTCCTGCTCCAGGCGATATGCTTCGGTGTCCCGAGACCGCCCGCAAGACGCTTATAGGAATTGACGATCGGATTGGCGATCGCCGTGATCCCTTTCATATGCTTTAACAGTCCGCCCATGAAATAATAGGCTTCCTTGCTTAATCCGTTTTCATCCGCCGCATCCCCGAAGATGTTCACACCGTCTTTGGCCAGGGACAGATTCAGATGCAGACCGGAACCAAAGGTATCCATCTTCGGCTTCGGCATGAATGTCGCATGCAGACCGTGATTCTTCGCTACCGTCTTGACCGCGAGTTTAAATGTCATCATCTCATCTGCTGCCTTCAGCGCTTCTTCATAGCTGAGATCCACGCCGTGCTGTCCCGGTCCCATTTCATGATGGGATGCGACAACGACAAAGCCCATATCCTCCAGTGTCAGGACGATATCACGTCTGGCATTCTCGCCAAAGTCCACCGGACCCATGTCGAAGTAACCTGCTTTTTCGTTGGTATGTGTCGTCGGCTGTCCGCTCTCATCGGTATCAAAGAGGAAAAATTCACTCTCCGGTCCTGCTTCCAGTACAAAGCCTTCTTTGGCAGCCGCCTCGATCTCTTTCTTTAAAATGTATCGCGGATCTCCATCAAACGGTGAGCCGTCCGGACGATACACATCACAGATCAGTCTGGCCACCTTTCCCTGCTGCGGTCTCCACGGGAAGATTGCAAGCGTACTCAGATCCGGCTTCAGGCACATGTCCGACTCCTCGATCTGCACAAAGCCTTCAATAGAAGAGCCGTCAAACATACAACCGCGTGTCAGTGCTCTCTCCAGCTGACTTGATGTAATCGCTACATTCTTCATATTTCCAAGGATATCTACAAACTGTAAACGAATAAATTCGACATCCTCCTCTTCCACCAACTGCAAAATCTCTTTTGCGGTTACATCACTCATCTTGTACACCTGACCTTTCTCTGCTCATTCTAAAAAGGGCGCTCTAACCCCTTGTTAGAACGCCTTTGTCTGAAAATACTATAAAGTTAGTCACCGAAAATGTCAAGAGCCTGTAAAAATCTCCGTGCCTTCTCCGGATCTTTCCCTTGCCGCTCTCCGTATTCGATGCCGGATGAGACATCCACGCCATCCGGATGCACGGTGCGGATCGCCTCCGCCACATTTTCCGGTGTCAGTCCCCCCGCCAGAAAGCAAAGTTTCCCGCTTCGCGGAATCTGAGAGAGCATGGTCCAGTCAAAGGTCTTTCCGCTTCCCGGCTCTGCCGCATCAAACACATAGCCTGCGATCCGTGTATCTTTTTGGTAACGCTCCAGCTGATCCAGGTCCGAGAGGTTAAATGCCTTCAGGATCGGGATCGACGTTTGCGATAGCACCCCGGGCGTGATCTCTCCATGGATCTGTAAATAGGCAAAACCCGCATCCTGCGCACTTTTGGCCTGCTCCGGGCTTGGCGATACCATCACCGCCACCGGTAAGATCTCCGGAGAGAGCAGGGATAATAGTTCACCTGCCTGTCTGATCGTAAGGTTTCTCTTACTTTTTTCAAAAAACAGTACCATTCCGACCAGATCCGGCCGCAGTTCATTGACCAGTCTGATGTCTTCTGTTGTCGTCATTCCGCAAAATTTTACCTGCATGATCTCCTCCGCCTATCCGTATCCCGTGCTTTGACAATGCCGGCTACCATCGTTCTATTATATATGATTTCCTGCAATTGGTGTCAAAGCCACGCAAAATCTATTGAGAGAGCAATTTTCATTTGATATGATGAGGGTACTTATGAGAACAACGAGAGGGGGCTCTATAGAATGAAACTTTTCAAACGAAGTACCGCACTGCTCTTAAGTGCACTCCTGCTTTGCGGCTGCGGCAACGCGGCAGCGGAACGTACGGAGCAGGAGCCGGCAGTTACGGAAACCGAAGCTGCGGAGCAGACACCGCAAGCCGAAGAAACTGCTGATCCTGCTGCCGCATCTGACCCTGCTAAAGAGGCCGGAGAACCGGAAACAGAAACCGCTGCTACGGAAGAAGTGCTCTCTGCAGAGCGCGATGACCTGAAAGGCGATGATCTGATGTCCCTTTCCGCTGCCGAGCTGGTCAGCCGGATGGGCATTGGCTGGAATCTCGGCAATACCCTGGATGCACACGGCATCTCCGATGTCACTGCCGAAACCTTTTGGGGCAATCCGGTCACGACCAAAGAGATGATCGATACCATTGCTTCTGCCGGCTTTCAGTCGATCCGCATCCCGGTTACTTTTGCGGATCATATGGGACCTGCACCGGACTACACCGTAGATGAAGCCTGGATGGCACGTGTCGAAGAGGTCGTCTGCTATGCACTTGATAATGACATGTATGTCATTTTAGATTCACATCATGAAGAAGAATGGCGCATCCCGGACAACGCGCACATCGATGCTACCGATGCACAGCTTCGCGCCTTGTGGACGCAGATCGCGACGCACTTTCGGGACTATGATGCGCATTTGATCTTTGAAGGTCAAAATGAGCCCCGCGTTGTGGGCGGCGCAAACGAATGGAACGGCGGAACCCCGGAGGGCCGCGCCTGTATCAACAGATTAAATGACGCCTTTATCGAGGCGGTCCGCGCAACCGGCGGAAACAATGAAAAACGTCTCCTGCTGATCACGAGTTTTGCATCCTCTGCAACCGGTGCAGCGATCAACGATGTGATCCTGCCGGCAGATGCACATATCGCACTTTCGATCCATGCCTATACCCCGTACTACTTTACCTACGACGGCTCAGACGGGACGTTCTACAGTACCTGGGATTCTTCCCACCGCGGCGAGATCGAATCGGTCTTTGCGGATCTGCAGCGCGTCTTTTTGGACAAGGGGATCCCCGTCCTGATCACCGAGATGGGTGCCGAAGATAAGCAGGGCAATTCCGCGGATGTATCTGCCTGGGTCACCGATTATCTGCAGATTGCCAAATCCCACGGCATTCCGTGTTTCTGGTGGGATAACGGATTGTTTCAGGAAGGAAATGAATATTTTGCGATCTTTGACCGCAACACCTTAAACTGGTATCGTCCGGAAGTGGTCGGTGCCATGATGGCGGTCTACGATGGCGAAGCAAACTAACCTGATCACCTTTACGATATCCGGGGAGAATCGGCCTTACACAGTGCCAGGACTTCCCGGATATCCTGATTCAGGCAGATACTCCGTTCCACGATCTCATCCGGACATACGGCCTCTCCCTGATTGATGCAGGCATACACCGCCTGCGGATTTTCCTGCGTCATTTCCCAGAACGGATACTTGATGATGCCCGGCGTATTACTTCCGACGCCAAGTTCCAGAAACAAAACGCGCATGCCTCTGTGTCTTCGAAGAAACGTCATATAGCGTTCTGCTGCCCTGTGCCACCCTTCATCTTCCACAAAAAGAGCATCCGCTCTGAGGTTGGTCGTCAGATCGGAACCATCGTCCGGGCATTTCGGGAGCAGCGCTGTCGGGATCGTCATTTGCACACCGCTCTTTGGCATCTCAAAGACGCCGTCCGCATTCTTCACAAATCCCTGGGCTTCCATCGCCTTGATCACCCAGTCTTCATTATCATATGTCTTTTGCAGCGCAGGATTGACGCTCTGAAATAAGCCGTAATCCCCCTGCGTATAAAACAGCCGCTGCTTCTCAAAGCCTGCTTTCTGAAAACAATGGTCTACATTCGTTGTGATCACAAAATAGTCCCGATCTTTGATCAGTGCAAACAGCTCTTCATATAGCGGATTGGGCGCATCCAGATACCGGTTGCAATAAATATACCGCGCCCAGTAAGCCCAGAATTCCTCTTTGGTCTCATACGGATAAAAGCCACCCGCATACATATCCCGAAAGCCATACGCCTCCGCGAAGTCGGAAAACCATTTGGTAAACCGCTCCCCGCTGTAGGTAAAGCCGGCCGAGGTCGAAAGCCCGGCACCGGCACCGATCACGATCGCATCGGCGCTTTCCATTGCTTCCCGCAGTCGCAGGATCTCTGTATTTTCATGCTCTTTGGGATAAGTATCTTTCGTAAATGGCAAGATCTTCGTCTTTGAATACATTGAAAATCACCCTTTCCATCTTGCCCGGATGCTGCGCCATCCAGGTATCCACTGTATCAACCGCGATCTGTGCTGCCCGCTCATTCGGGAAATGAAACACGCCGGTGGAAATACAACAAAACGCCACACTCGTAAGGCCATGTTCCTCACAAAGTGCCAGCGTATGTAAGTAACAATCCGATAGCTGCTGCTCATGTGCAGGTGTCAGGCTTCCCTGCACGATCGGTCCCGTGACATGGATCACCTTCCCGGCCGGAAGATTATAGGCATCCGTCAGCATCGGGACCGATGTCGGCATCTCATAATCGCTGCCGTATTTCTGTCTGAGGAGTTCCATCTGCCGGTTACACTCCGCACGAAGCTGCACACCCGCAAAGCTATGGATGCAGTTATCGATACATTGATGCATCGGGACAAAGCATCCGAGCATCTGTGCATTTGCCGCATTGACGATCGCATCTGCCTGCAGCCTCGTGATGTCTCCCTGCCAGATGGAGAGATGATCCCGGATCACGGGGATCTGATCGATCGTGACGATCCCTTTT